>JAUIBM010000067.1 GCA_030428345.1 Alphaproteobacteria bacterium
TGGCTGACCGGACGCCCGCCTATTGCCTCGGTCAGCGCGGCGAGATGCGCGTCGTCGACCGGTCCCGGATCGATGACGGCCAGCGTGTCGCGCCCGATGATGTAGCTGTTGGTGCCGTGAAAGGTGAAGTGGCTGGGATTGTTGGCCGTCACGCGCATCACCTGCGGACCGACCTCGACGGGCGAGCCATGGGCCGCATTGAATTCGAGCTTGAAATCGGGATCCGTCACGGCAGTGCGCCTTTCCAGGATGGTAATGTCTTGCGGCGCGAGCCGGCCGCTGTCCCCCTGCCATTAGCAAGTTTCCGACACAATGCAAAAACCGATTGCGGGCGTGTGCGTAAATGATCGTCCCGCCAGCACAGCTACGCTGATGCCGGCGGACGGTGCGCTTATCCCTTCGTTTACCAGAATGAAGCTAGGATATTTCCCATACGTAATATGAAATCCGCCCCGATGGCGGTGAAATCTGGAAACCTGATGGCAACGGCCAAAGTTCATGACGAGCAGCTGGATGGCGATTTCCACGGCCTCTTGCAAGCCACGCTCGACACGCTTCCCCTGGCCTGCCTGATCAAGGACAGCGCGCTTCGCTATGTCTACGCGAATGCGGAGATGGGCATTCGTCGAAGAGCCGATCCCGCTGACCTGGTGGGAAAGACCGACGCCGATTTCTTCTCTCCCGACGATGTGAAGCGCTTCGATGCGATCAGTCGAAAGGTTCTGGCGACAGGCGTTCCTGTCGAAATCGAACGGGACGTGACCGACATGGAAGGCCGGAGTTTCCGCGCCTTGAGCCGGACCGACCGGGTGACCCGCCCGGGCGGCGAGCAGTTTCTCTGCGTCACAGTCTCCGACATCAGCCGGATCGCGGAGCGCGACGGCCTGATTGCCTTGCTGAAGCAATCGGTCGACCAGATGGCCCAGGGGCTGCTGGTGCTCGACAAATCGACTTTCCTCTACGGATCGCCAAAGGCGGCCGAGCTTCTGGAGCTGCCGCCCGAAGTGATTGCGCCAGGCCGGCCGTGGGAGGAATACATCGACTTCCTGCAGGAGCGCGGCGATTATGGCGACGGCCCTGACGCCCTGACCTGGTCCGAGGCGGTCAAGATGGACATGCGCGCGGGCCACGCCCACACGATCGAGCGCAAGACCCCCTCCGGCCGGTCGTTGCTGATTACCGGAATGCCCCGCAAACAGGGCGGCTTCATCACCACCATCACGGATGTCAGCGAACGCGCCGCCCTTACCGAGGAAATCATCAGCGGCGAGCGCCGTTTCCGCGCCTTCGCCGACGCCAATGCGGACTGGTTCTGGGAGAGCGATGCGGACAACCGCCTCAGCTTCCTGTCCGACAGCTTCCGGCAGGTTTACGGCAATGTCGCCGATTTCATGATCGGCAAGTCGGTCCTTGCGGTCGATATTCCGGGCATCGATCCGGTCGAGCTGGAACAGCACCGCGAGATCGTCAAGCGCATGGAGCCGTTCCGGGATCTCACGATCAAGGGCGTTGATCTGACCGGGAAGCGCACATGGATTTCCGTCAGCGGCATCCCCGACTTCGACAGGGAAGGCCATTTCAGGGGCTATCTGGGGTCGGGACGCGATGTCACGGAGCTGATGCGGGCGCGGCATGCGGCGGAAGCTGCGGACCGAGCGAAATCGGAGTTCCTGGCGAATATGAGCCATGAGATCCGCACGCCGATGAACGGGGTGATGGGCATGGCCGAACTGCTGGCCAAGACCGAGCTGGACGCGCGCCAGCGCACCTTCGTCGACATCATCGTCAAGTCCGGCGCCTCGCTGCTGACCATCATCAACGACATTCTCGACTTCTCCAAGATCGACGCGGGCCGCATGGAGCTCGAGCCGGCCCCCTTCCGCCTGTCCGAGGCGATCGAGGACGTGGCGACGCTGGTCTCCTCCAAGGTGGCCGAGAAGGATCTGGAACTGGTCGTGCGCATCGACCCGGAACTGCCCGAGATGCTGGTCGGCGATGTCGGGCGCATCCGCCAGATCGTCACCAACCTGCTCGGCAATGCGGTCAAGTTCACCGAGCAGGGCGACATCGTCGTCAATGTCAGCCGGGTGGAAGGCGAGGCGGCGCAGGCCGGACCCGCCGAAACGCCGGGTGAGCCGGGCGGCGCTCAGGCTGTCGGCGCACAGGCGGGCAGCGGGCAATCTGACGGCGGGCAACCGGGTGCGGAGCGCGCCCCGGTCCGCATCCGCGTCTCGGTCGTCGACACCGGCATCGGCATTCCCGCCGACAAGCTGGAGCGCATCTTCGACAAGTTCTCCCAGGTCGACGCCTCCGCCACCCGCCGCCACGAGGGCGCCGGGCTCGGCCTTGCCATCGCCGCATCGCTGGTGCGCCTGATGGGCGGGCGCATCGGCGTCGACAGCCAGGCGGGCTGCGGCTCCACCTTCTGGTTCGAGATCGCCCTGCCCGTGCACGACGCGCCGCTGCGCAAGCGCCGCGCCCCGCTCGACATGTCCGGCGCGCGCGTGCTCATCGTCGACGACAACGCCGTCAACCGCACCATCCTGGGCGAGCAGATGGCCGCATGGCGCTTCGACGCGGCGGCCGCCGCCTCCGGGGCCGAGGCGCTGGCCGTGATCGCGGCCGCGCACCAGCGCGGCATCGCCATCGACCTTGCCATCCTCGACTACCAGATGCCCGACATGAATGGCGGGGATCTGGCCAGGGCGATGGCCGAGATGCCCGGCGGCAGCGACATTCCCATCATCCTGCTGACCTCCGTCGACCAGACCGAGGACGGACGCGCCTTCACCACCCTGCCCATCGCAGCACGCCTCACAAAGCCCGCCAGAAGCGCAAAGCTCTTCGAGACGATGGTCAGCATCCTCAACGACGCCCGCGACAAGCGCGAGGGCGATCGCGGCCCGCATGAGGGGATCGCCGCCGCGCGCCTGATCGGCGCCATGCGGTTCGATGACGAGCACGAGGAAGCCATTGCGGCCGATCCGCGCCCTGCCGCCGCTCCCCGTGAAGCGCCGCCGGAGCCGGCTGCACCCGCCGCCGCGCATGAGATGCGGCACGAGGAGGGCGAAGCCTCGCCGCCGCCGGTCGTCGATGTGCTGGTCGCCGAGGACAATGAGGTCAACCGGATCGTCTTCACGCAGATCCTCTTGTCGAGCGGGTGGAGCTTCGCGATCGCGCGCGACGGGCTGGAGGCGGTGGAAATGCATGCCAGCCATCGCCCCCGGCTGATCCTGATGGATGTCTCCATGCCGGGCATGAACGGCTTCGACGCGACCGCCGCGATCCGCGCCGCGGAGGAGGGAACCGGCGCGCACACGCCGATCGTCGCCGTCACCGCGCATGCGCTGAAGGGCGACCGGGAGCGGTGCCTCGCCGCCGGCATGGACGATTATCTGTCCAAGCCGGTTTCACCCAACGCCCTGACCGCCAAACTGGCGCGATGGCTGGAAGACGAGACCGCCCGCGCCACGGGCTGAGGCGCCATAGCCGCTACAGCTAGACGACGCCGTCGGATTCCAGTTCGCCCAGTTCGCGCGAGCCGATCCCCAATAGCGAGCCATAGACCTCGGCATTGTCCTTGCCGGGCTTTTCCGCGCCGAGCCAGGAAACATCGCCCGGCGTTTCGGAAAGCTTGGGCGCGATGCCCGGCACCGAAATCTCGCCGAAACGCGGATCGGCGCGCTTCAGGATCATGTCGCGGGCGTTGAAATGCGGATCGGCGACGATGTCGGCGATCGAATAGATCGGCCCGCACACAACCCCGTTTTCCTCCAGCGCCGCGCCCAGTTCCTCCTTGGTGAGGGTGCGCGTCCATTCGCCGATCATGCCGTCGAGCAGTTCGGCGTGGTGGCCGCGCGCCACATGGGTGGCGAAGCGCTCGTCCGTGGCGAGTTCCGGCTGGCCCATCGCCTGGCACAGACGCCGGAACATCGGATCGACATTGGCCGCGATCACCATGTAGGAGCCGTCCGCCGTCTCGTAGATGTTGGACGGGGCGACATTCGGCAGGCCGGTGCCGGAAGGCTGGCGCACGACGCCGCACTTGTCGTATTCGGGCAGCGTGCTCTCCAGCATGGAAAAGCAGCTCTCCACGATCGAGGCGTCGATCACCTGGCCCTTGCCGCCGCCGCCCGCGTCGCGCCAGTAGAGCGCCATCATCAGTCCCTCGAAGGCGAACATGGCTGTCAGCGTATCGCCGAGCGAGACGCCGAAACGCGGCGGCGGCTGGTTCGGAAAGCCGTTGATGTAGCGAATGCCGCCCATCGCCTCGCCGACGCTGGCAAAGCCCGGCTTGTCGGAATAGGGGCCCGTCTGGCCGTAGCCGGAAACCCGCACCACGATCAGGCGGGGATTGTCCTTCTGCAGGTCCTGCGGCCCCAGCTCCCATTTCTCCAGCGTGCCGGGCTTGAAGTTCTCGATGAGGGCATCGGCGGTTTGCGTCAGCCGGCGCACAAGGTCGCGCCCGCGCGGATCGCGCAGATTGGCGGTGACGGATTTCTTGTTGCGCGCCAGGGTCGGCCACCACAGGGAATGGCCCTCATAGCGATGGTGGCCCCATTCGCGCATCGGATCGCCGACCACCGGCGTCTCGACCTTGATGACCTCGGCGCCGAAATCCGCCAGGCGGCTTCCCACGAAGGGGCCCGCCAGCAACTGGCCCGCCTCGATGGCTCGGATGCCGGCAAGCGGGCCGGAAGGGGCGCCGCCGGAAGGGGCGGGTATGGATGGGGAACTCATTGAACGCTCTTGCCTTTCTTTTCGTCCACTTCGGCCAGGAAGCCGAGCAGCATTTGGGAGAATCTGCCGCGCATCTCGCTTCCCGCGACCACATGCGCGGCGCCTTCCAGCTCGGCGCCGCGCGCGCCCGGCACCAGCGCCTCGATCGGCCGGGTCAGTCGCGGCCCGGTCACGGTGTCGAGCGGGCAGTGAATGACCAGCGTGTCGGCCGAGATGCGCGACAGGCGGTCGGTAACGTCGTGCGACAGGCAGGCGCGGATCAGGCGCTCATGCGCCTCGACGCGGCCCTTCAGTTCGCGCCACGGCCCCTGCGGGCCGAGAATGCGGTGATGGTTTTCCAGATAGAATTTCTCGTCGAAGGACCACAGGCAGACCAGCTTCTGGAACGCCTCCCAGCCCATTTCGCGGTGGACGGCGAGCAAGGTCTCCATCTGGTGGGCGAACAGGGCGTCGGGCCGCGCCCAAGTGCCCATATTGACCATGGATCGCACCAGGTCGGGCCGCGCGATCGCCAGTTCCTGCGCGATGCAGGCGCCCATTCCGACCAGGCCGATCACATGCGCGTCGCGCCAGCCGAGATGGTCCAGCAGCCCGGCGGCGTCGCCCGCATAGAGCTTCATGCCCGGCTCGACCGCCGGATCGTCATCGGATTCGGCGATGCCGCGATGATCGAAGATCGCGACGGAATAATGCTCCGTCAGCCCGCGCGCCAGATGGCGCTCGCCGCCATGGCAATAGGTGCCCCAGCCGCCCATGCACAGCGCCGGCGGACCCGAGCCGTGAATCTCGTAATACATCAAATGGCCATTGATCTGTGCAGTCGGCAAACTGTCTCCTCCCTCCCTGTCGCGCGCCGCGTGGCGGCGCGGCCCCGGCGAACGCCGCCGGCCCCGGCCCTATCTCCGCCGGCGAGCCGGCCTCATCCGCCGAAATCCATCGCCCGGCGCTGGCGCACGAGCTGCGAGGCGGCGACCGCCAGGATGAGCCCGCCGCCGTAGAAAAGGTCCTGGACGAAGTTCGGGATGCCGAAGATCTGCAGGCCGGAAATGCCGGTCGCCAGCAGGAAGACGCCGATGAACGAGCCCCATGGGTTGAACCGCCCCGGCACGATGCTGGTCGCGCCCAGGAACGCGGCGGCGAAGGCGGGAAGCAGCAGGCCGATGCGCGAGCTGGGATCGGCCGAGCCGTTGACGCCGACCGCCAATATGCCGGCGAATGCGGCGATGACGCCGGAGCCGATCAGCGCGCCCGAGCGGACCGCGTCGACCCGGATGCCGGCCAGGCGCGCAACCTCGCGGGCGCGCCCGACAAACAGCAGTTTGCGGCCCTGCGTCGTGTATTCGAAGAAGTACCACAGCGCGACGCACAGGATCAGGGCGTACCAGAACGACATCGAAATGTTGAACAAGCGCGCCTGGTTGACGAATTCGATCAGCGTCGGATTGGCCCCGAAGATCGAGATCGTGCGCGAGGCGCTGATCCATTTGGCGATGCCCAGCACGAAGGTCGCCATGCCCAGCGTGACGATGAGCGAATGGATGCGGAAATACAGCGTGAAAAAGGCGTTGAGCCCGCCGATCACCGCGCCGACCGCGAGGCCGGCGAGCACCGCGATCGGCGTCGGCGTTCCCTGCGTGCTGATCAATATGGCGACGACCAGCGAGGCGAGCGTCATGGTGGCGGCGACCGACAGGTCGAAGTCGCCGGCGGTGAGCGGCAGCAGCAGGCCGAGCGTCAGCGCCACCAGCACGCCCTGCGTGCCGAACATGGTGGAGAAATTGATCCAGGTGAGGAAGCGCGACGAGCCGTAGATGTAGTTGTCGATCACCGCGAAGACGATCACCAGCGCCAGCCAGATGGCGATGATGGCGTAACGCTCGATATAGGTCTTGGCGCTCTGCTGGTCGATCGCGGGCAGGGTGCGCCGCGTCTGCAGGCTGCTCACCTTGCGTTCAAGCTCGGCGATGCGCGCTTCGTATTCCGCTATCGGGCTCAGCGCGCCCGTGCCGCTCACGCCGTGAGCATCGTCTCGCTGTTCGTCTGGCCGGTGTAGCACTGGAAGGTGATTTCCTCTTTTGTGACGTCCTCGCCCCGCAATTCGACCGCCACGCGGCCCTGCGAGAAGACGAGAACGCGATTGCAGATCTGTGCGAGCTGTTCGGCGTCGGTGCTGGCGCAAACCACGATCGTGCCGGCGCGCGAGGCCGCGTCGATGGCGGCGAAAACCTGCTGGCGCGCGCCCACATCGACGCCCTGCGTCGGCTCGTCGAGCAGCAGGAGGCGCGGCGCGATCTCCAGCCATTTTGCCAGCAGCACCTTCTGCTGGTTGCCGCCGCTGAGATTCTCCAGGTTGAGCGCCGGGTTGTTGGGCCGCACGTCATGTGCCTTGCCGGTCTTGGCCGCCCAGCGGAACATGGCCTTGCGGTCGACGCCCAGCCGCGCGGCGAAGCGCGACAGCGAGGGCAGGGCGAGATTGTCGGCGACGGGCAGCGAGCCGGCGCCGCTTGCGCCGATGCGGTCCGCCGGCAGATAGGCGATGCGGCTCTCGATGGCGCGCAGCGGGGTCATTTCGGTGAGGTCGAAGCTGGCGCCGTCGACCTCCAGGACGCCGGCGCTCGCCTGCCGGGCGCCATAGAGCAGGGCGGGCACCTCGTCGAAGCCCGAGCCGATCAGCCCGGTGAGGCCGACAACCTCGCCCTCGCCCAGCGAAAGGTCGAGATCGCGGCAGACGCTGCCGCTGAGGCCGACCACCGCGGCGACGGCCTTGCGGCCGGTCTCGGCGGAATGGCGGCTGCGGTAGTGGTCGACGCGGCGGCCGACGATCATCTCGACGAAATCCTCCGGGCGCGCGCCCGCGGTCTCGACGCTGCCCGCGACCCGGCCGTCGCGCAGGACGGTGGCGCGGTCGGTGATTTCCAGGATCTCGTCGACATCGTGGCTGACGAAGATCACCGATGCGCCCTTGGCCACCACCTGACGTACGAGGGCGAACAATTGCTCCACGCCGGCGCGCGGCAGGAAGGGGGTCGGCTCGTCGAGCACGAGAATGCCGTCACCGCCATGCGATTCCTGGTTGGCGCGCACTTCCTCGATCGCGCGCACGATGGCGACGAGGCACCGGTCGACCTGCGGCAATTGGTCGATGCGGGCCATCGGGTCGATGGCGAGGCCGTATTCGGCGAACACGGCGCGGATGCGGGCCAGTTCGCCCTTCCAGTCGATCCGCCAGTTGGCGTGGATGGCGAATTCGCCGAGGCAGATGTTCTCCAGCACGCTGAGCGAGGGAATGAGCCCCAGATGCTGGTGCACGAAGGCCAGCCCCAGATTGCGGAAATCGCCGGCCTGCAGCGGCAGGGCCACCTCACGGCCATACAGCGAGAGAGTGGCACCCGGCTCCGGCGCATGAAAGCCGGAGAGTATCTTGATCAGGGTCGACTTGCCGGAGCCGTTCTGGCCGAGCAGGCCGTGCACCTCGCCTCGGCGCACGGTCAGGTCGACGCGATCAAGTGCGATCGCGCCGCCGAAGCGCTTGCTCAGATTGCGGATTTCGAGGGCCGGACCGGCCTGTGAAACGCGCGCCATCGAACCTGCCCCCAGACCCTGCCCGCTGGCCGGGCCAGCCGCTACTTCAGGCCCCAGAGCTTGCTGAAGCCCTCGACATGGCTGTCGCCATAGCCGCCATAGCCGGCCGGAACGCCCGCATCCTTGACGTTGGAATCGTCGAAAATGTAGAGCGGGGTGTTCAGCTCGCTGACCGTGCCCTTGTCGCAGAGCAGGCGCATGGTGCCGTCGATCGCCGACCAGCCCACCCATGACAGGCTTTCGCCGACATCCATGTCGACGAGATCGCCGTCGCGGATCATGTCGAGGATGAAGGGCGTGCCGTTATAGCTGGCGATGCGAACGTCCTGGCGGTTCGACAGGGTGAGCGCGGGCACCACGAAGGCCGCCATGGAGTCATAGATCGGCAGGATGTAGTTGATCGAGGGATCGGCGACGAGCGCGGACTGGACCTCGGGCTGGATCTTGCTGCCCCATTCCACCACCGGCACGTTGATGTATTTGAACTTGCAGTCCGGGCAGTTGTCGGTGAGGTAGTCCTGGATCGCCTTGACGAAGGCCGCCGTCGGGATGATCTCGTCCAGGCCGCCATCAGCTGGCCGGCGCGGGTGTAGTTCATTGAGAAATTGCCGTCGATCAGGTCGTTCTTGGGCTGCGTCACGTCGTAAAGATGGGTCGCGACGATCTTGATGCCCTTGGCCTTGGCCTCGGCAAGCTGCGGGCCGAGCGCCTCCGGCGGGATACCGCCCTGGATGTCGATGGCGTCATAGCCCTCGGAAATGGCGGTGGTGACGCCCTGCACCCACTGGTCGACATTGAGCTGGTTGTCCCAGACGCGAAGATCGAAGCCGACCGCCTTGGCCGCTTCCTGCTGCGCCTTGCCGATTTCCACGTTGAACGGATTTTCCTGCGTCAGGGGCACCACGAACACCTTCTTGCCGGCCATGCAGGCCTTGGCGTCGAAGGCCTCTCCCGGAGCCTTGAAGGAAGGCGTCTGCCGCGCGCTGGCGACCAGCGCCTTTGCG
The DNA here is from genome assembly GCA_030428345.1 of Alphaproteobacteria bacterium. Lineage (GTDB taxonomy): Bacteria > Pseudomonadota > Alphaproteobacteria > Rhizobiales > Rhizobiaceae > BOKV01. The sequence goes on from JAUIBM010000067.1 coordinate 9,327, forward strand.
TCGTCGAGGCCGGCCGCAGCGGCCGGAACGCAAAAGGCTGCGACTGTCGCCAGTCCGCCGAAGGCAAGCGAAATGCTTCTCATACGCTTCTGCATGCTCGGTACTCCTTTGTTCCCCTGTTTGATGAAACGTTAGCACAGGGTTTTCGGGTGCACAATTGGTCTGGACAAATGCTGCGGATTGGGATGCTATTCGCATATCGCCCGGGTCGGCGGCGGCGCAGCGCTGCGCCTTCCGCGCTCTATCGGCCCGGCTTCCTGCGGGGCGGCTGGCGTCTGCCGGCCGGCTGGTGCAGGGTCGAAACCGGCGCGCCGTCGCCGCAAGGACACAAG
>JAUIBM010000068.1 GCA_030428345.1 Alphaproteobacteria bacterium
CTCGAACTCGTTCTGCATCCAGCGGTTGCGCTCCATGTTGATCTCCATGGTCGCGATCCGCTCGGCCACCGGCGCGTTCATCGCCGCGAGCGTCTGCTTGCCGATCGTGCCGAGCGCCTCCAGGCCCATATTCTCCTGGAAGGCGATCACCGCCTCGCCCAGGGCCTTGTCATAGATCGGGCTCTCGTCCGGCGCGCCGCTATAGACGCCGGCCTCGATCATGCGCTTGCGGATCGCAGGAATGCGCGGATCCTCATCCCCCGGCCGCAGAACCTTGCCGTCCGCCACGCTCGTCCAGCCGCCATTGGCCTCGATCCTGCGATAGGCCGCCAGCGCCCTTCGCAGCCGCTCATAGCGCGAGGTATGCGGCGCCAGCAGGCGCAGATAGGCTTTCACATGCGTCGTCTTGCGCAGGCTGGAAAGGATCGCCTCGCCGCCAACCGCGGTCGGATAGATCACCAGCTCGCGATTGACCTCGCGCGGGTTGAGCCGGCCGGCATTCATGTGCTGGGCGTAGGAGACGGCGGCCGTGGTGAGGTGGATTTCCAGATCGGCCAGCGCCTCGGGGCTGGTCGCCGAGACCTTCGCGACGAGATCGCTCGCGTCGTAATCCCCCGGATGCAGGCCGTCCTCATGGGCAAGGTTCAGCGCCTCGACCATCTGGCCGGCCTTGAAATTGGCCTTTCCCTCCTCGATCCAGATCGGCGCATAGCCGTTTTCGGCGTAGTGCTTGTCGATATCGCCGAGCCGCTGGCGCAGGGAGTCGCTGGAAGCCTCGGCAATGCGCCGTTCCAGTTCGGCCTTGAGCGGCGGCAATTGGGCGGAGGCCTGCGCCGCCGCCAGCGCGACAAGGGCCATGGCCAGGCCCGCCGCCCTCATGCCGAAGAAGTTCTGCGCGAATCGCATCCGTTAATCTCCCCAAGTGTCCGGCGCGGGCCCCGCACGCCAAGACTGGAATAATACATGTCATGGATAATGGCGCGCCAGCCCGCCTTTGCAAGCCTTTGCGCAAACCTGCCCGTATTTGAGTTCATCGGATCGATGTTCAATCGACAGATCGTGGTAACCGCATATTTGGATTTGTCCCCCATAGTAACATTCTTGAAGTCCGCTCACCCCTGCGTGTCTGGAGTAAAATCAGGTGGAGTCCCTCTGGGCCGAATTGCTGACCAACATCGCGATTGTCGCGATCGCGGTATCGGTGTGGACGCACGGCCATCACTGGATCGACGCCCGGCACACCCTGCTGCGCTCGCTCGCCTTCGGTCTGCTGATGGGCGTCGGCGCATTGTCGGTAATGCGCTTTCCGGTAGAGGTCATGCCGGGGGTACTCGTCGATCTGCGTTTGTCCATGGTCGCGCTGGCCGGTTTCTGGGGCGGCCCGCCCGGCGGATTGCTGGCCGGGGCAATGACGGCCGCCTATCGCCTGCAACAGGGTGGCGTCGGGGCGTTTGCCGGCAGCATCTCGATCTCGGTGGCCACAGCGGTGGGAATCGGCGCACATCTGGCCCTGCGCGGCCGCACCACCCGACCCCGGCACATTGTCCTGATGGCGTTCATCCTCTCCGCCGGCTGCATGCTGAGCTTCCTCGCCCTGCCGGCCCATGTGCTGGAAGTCGTCGCCTCGCAGGCGATCCTGCCGACGGGCGTGTTGACCTTTGTCGGCGTTCTGGTCGCCAGCTTCCCGCTTCGCCACGAATTGCTGCGGCGCGAGGCGCTGGAGTCCAAGCGCATCTACAAATCCGTTGTCGAGGCGCTTCCCGACTGCCTGAACGTCAAGGACCCGCAGGGCCGGTTCGTCGCCGCCAATCCCGCCACCGCAGAGCTGATGAGGGCCCGAAGTTCCGCGGACCTGATCGGCAAGTCCGATTTCGACTTCTATCCGCGCCAGATTGCAGAGACGTTCAGGAAGGACGAGTTGTCCGTCCTGAAGTCGGAAGCGCCGCAGACATTCGAGCAGCATCTGCAGGACGAAACGGGCGGGACGATCTGGCTGTCCACGCTCAAGGCGCCGCTCCGCGACAATGCCGGCGCGATGGTCGGGATCATCACCCACAATCGCGACATCACCTTGCAAAAGAAGCTGGCCCTGGACCTGGCGGAAAGCGAGCGCCGCCTCGCCTACGCCCTGTCCCATATGGCAGACGGGCTGGCGATGTTCGACAAGGACGGCTTGCTCGTGCTGTGCAACGAACAATATCGCTCGATGTTTCCGCTCACAGCCGATCTTCGCGTTCCCGGAACGCCGCATGCCACGATCCTGCGCGCAGCCGCCGAACGCGGCGAGGAGGACATTGCGCCAAACCAGGTGGAAAGCTGGATCGAGAGCATTGCCGGCTCCGCCAGGACCTCTGGCGAGCGGCAGGTCAGGATCGCCGATGGCCGCTGGCTTCAGATCAAGACGAGCCCGACCGAAGACGGCGGCACGCTCACCCTGTTTTCCGACATTACCGCCGCCAAGCGGAGCGAGGCCGCGCTTCTTCAGTCCAACGAGAAGTTGAGCCTGCTGGCGCATCGCGACGGTCTGACCGACTTGTTGACGCGGCGCGCCTTCGACGAAGCGCTCGAACGCGAATTCGGCCGCGCCCGCCGCAACGCGACCCAGCTCAGCCTGCTGCTGCTCGATGTCGACTGGTTCAAGAACTACAACGACCATTACGGCCATCCGGCGGGCGATGAGTGCCTGCGCGCGGTCAGCCGTTGCATCGCGGAGGCGGCGCGACGGCCCGCCGATTCCTCGGCGCGCTATGGCGGGGAGGAATTCGCCATCCTCTTGCCGGAGACCGACGCCAAGGGCGCATTTGTCCTTGCCGGAACCATCCGTACAAATGTGAAAGTGATGCGGATCCCCCATGTGGCCAGCGAGAAGAAGGTGGTGACGGTCAGTATCGGCGTCGCCACATTCGATCCGTCGAAGCCGGGAATGGGACGCGCCGACTTGCTGCGCCAGGCCGACGAGGCCCTCTACGCCGCCAAGGCGGCCGGGCGAGACCGGATCATCGGCTGGCGGCCGCAGGCACCCCGCGTGGCGAAGGCCGGCTGATCGTCCCGGCGGCGCCGCAGCACCCTTGCGCCGGCCGCGCTCAGTCTCGCGCCCGGCTGGCCGAGCGCATCGCCTCGGCGCGCCGCAGCCGCCGTTCCAGCCGCCGCAGCGCCAGCGACAGTCCGATCGTCAGGATCAGATAGACATAGGCGACGATGGAATAGGTCTCGAAGAAGCGGAACGAACCCGAGGCGTAGACCTTTCCCATCTGGGTCAGGTCCGCGACCCCCAGCACCGAGACCAGCGAGGAATCCTTGACCATCGCCACGAAATCATTGCCCAGCGGCGGCAGGATGGTGCGCACCGCCTGCGGCATGACGATCAGGCGGAAGCGCTGCCAGGCGGTGAGGCCGAGCGCCTTGGCGGCCTCGATCTGGCCGGCCTCCACCGCCTGGATGCCGGCCCGGAAAATCTCGGCCAGGAACGCCGAGTAGCCGATCGTCAGCGCCAGCACCGCCCGCCAGACCAGCGGAAAGTCGCGCACCACCATCGGCTCGAACAGCCCTGCGGCGTGCAGCGGGCTCGCCAGCCAGTTGAAGGCGGCGACGAAGGCCGGAGCGCCGACAAAGGCGATGTAGAACAGCAGCACCAGGATCGGCACGCCGCGGATGACCTCGACATAGAACCGCGCGACCTGGCGCAGGACGAGCGAGCCGGAAAGCGCCATCACCGCCAGCGTCAGCCCCAGCAGGCAGGCGAGGCAAAATCCGGTCAGCGTCACGAAGATCGTGGTGTGGACGCCGCGCAGAATCGCGAGAAATATCTGCGTGTAGAGCCCGCTCGACGCGATCAGCGCCGCGGCCGCAATGCCGAGCAGGCCAAGCGCGACAAGCCAGTAGGGGAAGTCCTCGCCGGCCGATCGCGCCCGGCCGGGCTTCATGCCGCGCTTCCCCCCGGCGCGATGGCGCAGCGGAACAATCGTTGGCGCACGCCCGGATCAATCTCGGCTGCGGCCAATTGCTACTCGCCGAACTTGTAGTCGAGGAACCACTTCTTGTTGAGCGCGTCGAGCGTGCCGTCCGCCTTAAGCGCCGCGATCGCGGCGTTGACCGGCGCGACGAGATCGGAGCCCTTGGGGAAGATGAAGCCGAAATCCTCCGAGCCCAGCGCTTCGCCGACCAGCTTCAGCGTGCCGCCGGAAGCATCGACATAGCCCTTGCCGGCCGTCCCGTCGGTCAGGACCGCATCGACATCGCCGGTCTTCAGCGCCTGCACCTGCGCCCCGAACGTCTCGAACAGCTTGATCCGCGGATTGGCCTCGTCGCCGTCCAGCACGTCATAGACCGCGACATAGAAGGGGGTGGTGCCGGGTTGCGCCCCGATCAGCGCGCCCTCCACCGCCGCGAAAGACTTGGCGTCGGAAAAGCGCGCCTCGTCGGCCCGCACCAGCATGAACATTTCCGAGCGCATATAGGGATCGGAGAAATCGACCTTCTCCTTGCGGTCGTCCTTGATGGTGATGCCGGTCATGCCGATATCGAACTGGCCGGCCGAAACCGCCGGGATCATCGCGTCCCAGGAGGCGTTCTGGTATTCGACCTTGAAATTGAGCCGCCGAGCGACCTCGTCCATCGCGTCATATTCCCAGCCGATCTGCTTTCCAGTCTTGGGATCGATGAATTGCAGCGGCGGATAGGCGTTCTCGGTCACCACGACGACGGATTTGCCGCCCAGATCCGGCAGCGCCTGCGCATGAGCCGCGGCGGCGGGGAGGGTGAGGCCGGCAAGGGCGGCGGCGAATACCAATTTCCGGAACATGATCGTGCCTCGGGTCTGGCTGAACGGGCGCTTTTGCTGCTCGTTCCAGTGTGACCGGAAAACCGGCGCGCAATCAAGTTGGGCGCAGCGTCCGGCCATGCCTTTTTCGCCCCTGCTGGCGCGCATGATCCATTTGGGTCATGCCGGCCCCACCCCCGAATCCTAGAGTCGCGCCTGCGCGCGGTCCCTCGAGGCGTTGCGCGCCCTGGCCATCCAGGCTTTCGCAATGACATTGAAGGAGTACAATCATGAGGAGAATTGCGCTGGCAATTCTGATCCTGGCCGGCTCAAGCTGCGCCGGGATTGCCGGACAAATCCACGCAAACCAGGCGAGCCAGCCCCTGACTGCGGAAAAGATTCATTTCCAGAGCGACAAGCAGGACCTGAAGCTTCACTTCCTGGCGAAGACGCCCACCAGGGATCGCCCGGCGATGTCGACCCCGCAGGACGCCACGAAAATGGCCTATGGCTGCCAGCCCGGCTATTACATCTGCAACACGCGCAATGGCGACATCTGCTGCCCCAATGGCAGCGGCTGCAGCGTCGAAGGCTATTGCTACTGACGAGTCGCCTTGCCGGGGAAGGCGCAATCAGGCCTTGCCTCCGGCGACCTTCCCGACGCCAACAAAAAAGGCGGCTCCAGGCCGCCTTTTCCGATTGTCGTGAAGAAAACCGTTATTCCGCGGTCGGCTCGGCCGCCTTTTCCGCCGCTGCAGCCGCCTCGGCTGCTTCCGCCGCAGCCTTCTCCGCCGCCAGGGCTTCCGCCGCCGCGACCTTCTCGGCCTCCAGGCGGGCCTTCTCGGCCTGCATGGCCTGGCGCTCGGCGTCGTTCAGCTTGCGCGCGCGCGTGCCGGTGTTCTCCGAGATGCGGGCCGACTTGCCGCGCAGATTGCGCAGGTAATAGAGCTTGGCGCGCCGCACCTTGCCGCGGCGAACGATCTCGACGCCCTCGACCATCGGCGAATAGATCGGGAAGACGCGCTCCACGCCCTCGCCATAGGAAATCTTGCGGACGGTGAAGTTCTCGTTGAGGCCGCTGCCCGAACGCCCGATCACGACGCCTTCATAGGCCTGCACGCGGGTGCGGGTGCCTTCCGTGACGCGTACGAGGACGCGAACCGTGTCGCCTGCCTCGAATTCGGGGAAGGTGCGCTTGGCCGCGATGACGGCGATCTGCTCGGCCTCGAGCTGCTGGATGATGTTCATGTTTCCAAACCTTTTGTCGCACGGGCCGCCCCCGCTTGCCGGGTTCTGGCCCAATGTCTTTGATTGTTCGACGGCCAGAGCGTCCGCTGGGCCAAAACCCTCATGGGGCAAGGCTGGAACCTGCGTTCCGGGACGAATGCGCCTGTCTCTTTCCGGTTGCAGGAAAAAGTTGGGCTTCCATAGTGCAATTGCGTCGGTTTGTCGACTGCCGCGCGCCCGGATTCTGCCGCCCGGCGCGATCCGGCCCGATCCGGCGCAAAGGTCGGCGCCAGGGCAGGGACCCGGGCCGGGTCAGTCCAGCAGATCGGGCCGTCGAGCCCGCGTCAGCGCCTCGGCCTGCTCGCGCCGCCATCGCTCGACCTTGCCATGGTCGCCCGAGGTCAGCACGGCCGGAATTTCGCGCCCTTCGAAGCTCTGCGGGCGGGTATAATGCGGATGTTCCAGCAGGCCGCTCTCGAAGCTTTCATATTCGCCCGATTCGGCATTGCCCATGACGCCGGGCAGCAGCCGCACGATCGCATCCAGCAGCACCAGCGCGGCCGGCTCGCCGCCCGACAGCACGAAATCGCCGATCGAGACCTCGACCAGATCGCGCGCCTCGATGGCGCGTTCGTCCACGCCCTCGAAGCGGCCGCACACGATGAGCGCGCCGGGACCGGCGGCAAGCTCGCGCACGAATTTCTGGTCGAGCACCCGCCCGCGCGGGCTCATCAGGAGGCGCGGGCGCGCGTCCCAGGCGGGCGAAACGCTGTCGATGGCGGCGGCCAGCACGTCGGCGCGCAGCACCATCCCCGCCCCGCCGCCGGCCGGCGTGTCGTCCACCATGCGGTGCCGACCGACGCCGAACTGCCTCAGGGCCACGGCATCCAGCGACCAGATGCCGGCCTCCAGCGCCCGCCCGGCCAGGGAAAGGCCCAGCGGCCCGGGAAACATCTCGGGGAACAGCGTCACCACGCTGGCGCGAAAGCTCATTCGCCTTCCCCGCCCGCGCCGCGCTCGCCATCATCGCGCCCGCCGTCATCGCGCCCGCCGTCATCGCGCTCAGAAGTCTCGGGCGGCGGCGCGATGGTCATCCGCCCGGCGGCGATGTCGATTTCGGGGAAGATCGCACGGGTGAAAGCGAACATCTGCGTCGCCCCGCCCGCCTGCGCGACCTCGACAATGTCGCCCGCGCCGAAATCATGCACCGCCCGCACCGTCCCGAACGGCGCGCCGTCACCCGTCACCACCGCGAGGCCAACCAGATCGGCGAGGTAGAACTCGTCCTCGTCCTCCGGCTCGCCCATGTCGGCGCGATCGATGAACAATTCGCGATTGACCAGCTTTTCGGCCGCATCGCGGTCGCCGACGCCCTTGATGCGCGCCACCAGCCCCTTGCCCTGCTCGCGCAGCGCGACCAGCGCCACGGGCGCGCCGTCGGCGAAGGCGAGCGAGGGATAGTCGGCGATCGCCATCGGATCGGCGGTGAAGCTGCGCAGCCGAATCTCGCCGCGCACGCCCACCGGCGCGCCCAGCTGGCCGACGAGGATTGTCCCGACCATTTTCATCTCTCAATCCGCCCGCCCATGGGTTCGCAGGAAGCTAGCACGAAAAAGGGCGGCACGCGCCGCCCCGATCCGTTGCCGCGAAAGGCAAGGCTTATTCGCTTGCCGCGGCCTCGGCCGCTGCCGCCGCCGCGTCTTCTTCCTTCTGCTTCTGCTCGGCGATGCGCTCCTGCGCCTTCTTGCCGGGCTTGGCCTTGTTCGGATTGTTGCGCGCCTCGCGCTTGGCGATGCCTTCCGCGTCGAGGAAGCGCAGCACGCGATCGGTCGGCAGCGCGCCGACGGACAGCCAATGCTCGACGCGTTCCTTGTTGATCACGATGCGCTCGCCATCCTTGGGCAGCATCGGATTGTAGGTGCCGACCTTCTCGATGAAGCGGCCGTCGCGCGGCGAGCGCACGTCGGCGACGACGATCGAGTAGAAGGGACGCTTCTTGGAGCCGCCGCGGGCGAGACGAAGTTTCAGTGCCATTGTTGTGTTCTCCGTAGATCTAATCTGGGTAGTGTTGCGATGTCGTTTCAGGCAGGCTCATTGCCGCGCCTGTTCGTGGTGCCGGATGACCTCTCGAATGATGAAATTGAGAAGCTTCTCGGCAAAATCGGGATCGAGATCGGCCTCGACAGCCAGCTTGCGCAGGCGCTCGACCTGGTTCTTCTCGCGGTTCGGATCGGCCGGGGGCAGGTCATGCGTCGCCTTGAGCTCGCCCACCGCCTTGGTGATGCGGAAACGCTCGGCCAGGATATGGATCAGCGCCGCGTCGAGATTGTCGATCGACGCGCGGAACGCACGCAATTGTTCGGGGATCTCGGTCACGAATACTCCTTCATCTGCGCTTCGAAGCGGCTCAGGAACGCCTCCGGCGCCGGATAGCGCCATGCGTCAACCACGAGATCATCCATCTCGACGCCGGTCTTTTCGATGGCCGCGCCAAGCCGTTCGGCAACGCGCCGCGAGCCGACGTTGAAGGGGTCGATCATCGAGTAGGCGCTTTTCCAGCCGAGGTCCCGATAGGCGTAGACAAGCGCCCGGCCCACCGCTTCCGTCGCATAGCCCTTCCCGCCCGCCTGCGGGGCGAGTGCGTAATTCATCTCGGGCGCCGCGCCGGGGCTGACGATCGCCGGCCCGCAATGGCCGAGGAATTCGCCCGTAGCCTTGTCCTCGATGGCGAACCGGCCCCAGCCGAACAGCTGCCAGTGTCCGGCCAGCGCCTGCAGTTTCTGCCAGCAATCGAAACGGCTCTTCGATCCGCCGACGAAACGCGCATGCTCGCCATCGCCGTAGATCGCGACGAATCCGTCGAGATCGTCGGCGCGAAACCCGCGCAGCCGAAGCCGCTCGGTCTCGAATATCGGAACATCGCCGGCCCGGAACGTCATTTCTTCTTGCCCCCCTTGGGCAGGCCCGCGAACCCGCCCGGCATGCCGCCGAGGCCCGAAAGCCCACCGGGCAGACCGCCGAGGCCGCCGGGCAGCTTGCCGCCGCCCATCTGCTTCGCCAGGCGCTCCATTTCCTTGGGGTCCATATTGGACAGATCGGGCATGCCGGCGCCCATGCCCCCGCCCATCATCTTGCCCAGGCCGCCGGCGAGCCCGCCGCCCATCGCGCCGCCGAGCCCGCCCATCAGGCCCTTCATGCCGCCCTTGCCCATCTTCTTCATCATGTCGGACATCTGCATGTGCATCTTCAGCAGCTTGTTGATCTCCTGCACCGAGGTTCCGGAGCCGGCCGCCACGCGCTTCTTGCGGTTGGCGTTGAGGATCTTGGGGCTGCGGCGCTCCTTCTTGGTCATGGAGGAGATGATCGCCTGCTGGCGCTTGAACACCGCATCGTCGAGGCCGGAGGCCGCGATCTGCTTCTTCATCTTGCCGATGCCGGGCAGCAGGCCCATGATTCCGCCCATGCCGCCCATGTTCTGCATCTGCTTGAGCTGCTCGGACAGATCGTTGAGGTCGAAATCGCCCTTCTGCATGCGCTTGGCCATCGCCGCGGCCTTTTCCGCGTCGATGGTCTCGGCCGCCTTTTCCACCAGGCTGACGATGTCGCCCATGCCCAGGATCCGGTCGGCAATGCGCGCCGGGTGGAAATCGTCCAGCGCATCCATCTT
>JAUIBM010000641.1 GCA_030428345.1 Alphaproteobacteria bacterium
GCCCGTATTTGCCGATGCGCACCGGCTGCCCGAAATTCTGGGTGAAGATCGCCCAGTCGCGTTGGGTGAAAGCCTTGAACATCCAGGCCCACGTCACGATCCGCGCCAGCCCGCCGCGCGCCGGCAACCCGCTCTTGGCCTTCATGTCGGCGCGGATGAATTTCCATCCCGGCAGCGGCAGTTCGGCGCCATGGTCGTCCAGCAGCATCGGCGTGCGCCCGCTCGCCCGGTCGAAACGGAACCAGCGCGGGTCGCGCCATTCCAGCCGCTCCGGCCACCATTGGCCCGAACTCGTGTCCCAGATGATCTCGGTGAAGGAATAGCCCTTGCCGATCGCGTCGAGGATGTCGAACAGCTCGTCGGCCAGTTCGTCGCGCTTCAGCCAGGCGTCGATCATTTCGGCATGTTCGACATGCGCCGGTGCGTCGGAGGCCGGCTCGACGGTGATTTCCAGCTGGCTGACCGAGCGCCGGCGCGTGCCCAGCACGCCGACATAATGCAGGTCGCGCTCCTCCACGGTCTCGGCGAGTTCCAGATAGCGCAGCGGATCGCCGCTGTCGGCGTCGCGCAGGATCCTCGCCAGGCGTTCCGGATTGAGCCCGTCGCCGGGATAGCCGGTGAGCGGCGAGCGCACGCCCGTCAGGCTCGCCCCGCCGATTTCCTCGGTCAGCCGCTTTTTCTCGATCGGCCGGCCCCATTGGTCGAGCAGGGAATATTTCTCAACCATTCCTACAATCCTCCGCGCAGATGCTTCGCCAGGCCGCCGAGCCAGCTGTGCGATGGCGCATCGTCGGAATGGTCGGGATACATGAACCCTGATCCTGCCGAAGGGCCACCCGCACGGCCGGGCTGCGCCACCGGCGTATAGGCATATTCGGTCAGCGGGCCGGAGGCGGCGTTGCAGGCCAGCGCCGCGGCCCAGAACCGGTCGGCGTGGTCGTCGTCGCGCTCGGCGACAAAGCGTGGCGCCCCGGTCGCCGATGCTACCTTCTTGACCTTGTGCAGATCGGCGCGCAGCTTTGAGTCGCCCATGGCGATCCGGATCCTGCGGTCCTCGAACCGCTCCTTGATCTGCGTCGCCAGGATCAGCTTGTTGGGGCCGGTGAACAGCACGCCTTCGACCCGGCTGCCATGCTTGCGCTGGGCGTCCTCGACCACCTTCTCGCCCATGCCGGTCTGGTCGATGCAGGCGCGGATCACCCGGTAGCGTTCCATGACGTCGTCGAATGCGTCGTCCATTTCGGCGAAGGTCGCCCGCTTCTGTTCGATGCGCTCGCGCTCCCAGAGCACGTCGCCGACCAGCTCGAACACATAGATGACATGCAGATCGCGGCGCCGGCCGATGTCGCGGCCGACAAAGCAGGGTCCGCCCAGATAGAGGCCGGGATCGCCGGCCCGTTCGTCCTCGGCCGAGGAGATGAGATCATAGGGCAGCCAGGCGCTGGCCTCGTCCAGCCATTTGAGTTCGTATTCCTGCGCCCAGGCGTCCTCGTCGGCCAGGCCCTCGCGCAACTCGTCGATATTGCGCGGCAGTCCGTCCGCGACGGCGCGATAGATGTCGACCCGGTGCTTCGACCAGGTCGAGCCTTCCGATGTCATCAGATCGTAGAACTTGTTGCTCTTGCCATTGGGCGTGGAGGTGACGCGCAGTTTCCAGCCGGCCGAGATCACCGGGAACAGCGCCTTCCAGATCTCGCCGGAATCGCGGTGGAAGGCGAATTCGTCCAGGAACGCATTGGCCGAGAAGCCGCGCGCCGTGTCGGGATTGGCGGGCAGGGCTGTAACCTTCGAGCCGTGCGGCAGCGTCACTTCCAGTGCACGATAGGTGCCGGACGCGCCCTGCCAGTCATATTCGGCCTCTTCAAAGGCCATGCTGTAGGCCTTTGCATGGGTCTTGACGCCCTCGTTCATTGCCTCGCGCGCCTGGCGCTC
>JAUIBM010000642.1 GCA_030428345.1 Alphaproteobacteria bacterium
AAGGCGGCAGTCGAGATCGCTCCGGCCAAGCGCAAGGCGTATTATGACGAGTTCCATATGATCGTCGGCGAGGACCTGCCGATCTACTGGATCAACACGACGCCGTACCACACCGCCTATGACAAGCGGCTGGGCAATGTGCCGGAATCGATCTGGGGCACGATGCAGTCCATGGACGAGGTCTATTGGAAGGAAGACCGCTAGGCCCCGCTTCCCAACCGCGATGACCGGCCGCCGGGCAGGGCGGCCGGCCCACCCAAAAGGAAAGCGGCGCAGAGATGGGCTCGATCCGATACATTCTCCGGCGTCTGTTCTACGGGCTGGTCCTGCTCGTCGGCGTGCTCGTGCTGAATTTCTTCCTGATTCACGCCGCCCCGGGCGACCCGGCCGAGGTCATCGCCGGCGAAATGGGGGGCGCTACGCAGGAAGTCATGGACGGAATCCGCGCCGCCTATGGCCTGGACAAGCCGCTGCTGACCCAATTGGCGATCTATCTGGGCAATGTCGCGCAAGGCGATCTCGGCCGGTCCTTCTATTTCGACCAGCCGGTGACCAAGCTGATCTTCGCCCGGATGGGGCCGACGATCCTTCTGGTCCTGGCCGCGCAGATCCTCTCCATCGTGCTTGGCGTGGTGATGGGCGTGCTGGCCGCGCGCCGGCCGCAGGGCGTGGTTTCGGCGCTTGTCGGCGTGTTCTCAACCGTCGGCTATGCGGCGCCGGTCTTCTGGACCGGCATCATGCTGATCATCCTCTTCGCCTCCACCTTTCCGATCTTTCCGGTCGAGGGCATGACCAGCGCCCGCTTCGAGGGCGGGCTGTTCGCCCATATGCTGGACGTTGCCCATCACCTGGCGCTGCCCGCCTTCACCCTCGGCATCATCTTCCTGGCGCAATATGCCCGCCTCTCGCGCGCGGCGATGATCGACGTGCTTGGTGCGGATTACGTGCGCACGGCGCGCGCCAAGGGCGTTCATGAGATGAGCGTTGTCTTCAAGCATGCGCTGCGCAACGCCATGCTGCCGATCATTACCGTGGCGGGCATACAATTCGGCAATCTGATCTCGGGCGCGCTCCTGGTCGAGACCGTCTTCAACTGGCCGGGGCTCGGCAGGCTGGCCTTCGATTCGGTGCTTCGCCGGGATTACCCGACACTGCTCGGCGTGCTGTTCTTTGCCTCGGCGATGGTGGTGGTCGCAAATCTGGCGACCGATTTGTCGTACAGGCTGGCCGATCCGCGAATCCGCACCGGAGGAAGCAGGGCATGAGCGTTACTCAGGATGCTTCGCAACCGGGCTCCGGGCCCGCCAGGCTGGAGGCGGTAAGCCCGGCGCGCGAGGCCTGGCGGGTGTTCCGCCGCAACAAGCCCGCCATGCTCGGCACGATCCTGCTGTTCGCCATCATCGCCTTCGTTTTCTACGGCGCTTTCTTCTATGGCGGCGATCCGTTCGACATTGTCTGGGCGCCGCATGAGGCGCCGGGCGTCGAGGCGGGTTTTCCGCTCGGCACCGATTATCTGGGACGTGACCTGCTTGCGCAATTGCTGACCGGCGGCGCGCCGACGCTGGCGGTCGGCGCAAGCGCCGCACTGATCACCATCGTGATCGGAATCCTCATGGGAGCGCTGGCCGGATTCTTCGGCGGCTGGGTCGACGATCTGCTGATGCGTATCACTGAGTTCTTCCAGGTCCTGCCGGCGCTGCTGTTCGCCATGGTGTTCGTGACGCTGTTCTCTCCCTCTCTGGTGTCGATCGCCTTCGCCATCGGCATCGTCTCCTGGCCGCAGACGGCTCGCCTCACGCGGGCGGAATTCCTGAAGATCCGGGAACTGGAATATGTCACTGCGGCGCGCTCGGTCGGGGCGCGCAACGCCCGGATCATGTGGCGGGTGATCCTGCCCAATGCGCTGCCGCCGCTGATCGTTTCCGCGACCC
>JAUIBM010000069.1 GCA_030428345.1 Alphaproteobacteria bacterium
CCCACAATTCCTATCTTTCCGGCACCATGCCGCGCCTGTTTCTCGGCACCGCGGGACCGATGGTCTTCGTCATGGCGGCAACCGGCTTGCAGACCCTCATCGACGGCTATTTCCTCGGCATCTATGTGGGCGCCGAGGCGCTGGCCGCCGTCACGCTGATGTTCCCGCTCTTCATGTTCCTCAATGCGATTGCAACGCTCGTCTCCAACGGCATGGCGAGCCAGTTGGCGCGCAAGCTGGGTTCGGGCGACCTGGTCGACGCGCGGCGGATCTTCGTCAGCGCCCACGCGCTTTCCGTCCTGATGTGTGTTCCCTTCATCGCCGGCTTCGCCGTGTGGGGGCCGCTACTCGTCGCATCGCTTGCGAACGGTTCGAGGCAGATCGCGGACATGAGCTATGAATTCATGTCGATCCTGGTCTGGGCCTCGCCGCTGCTGTTCGTGCTCACCCTGCATTCCGCTTCGTTGCGATGCGAAGGCCGGCTCGCCTTCATGGCGATCGGCTCCATCGTGCTGTCGGTGGCGAATATCGGCTTCAACTACCTGATGATCGTCGTGCTGGAATACGGCGTGGCGGGCGCGGCCATCGGCACGGCGGCCGCCCAGGGGATCGCCGTCCTTTCCTTCGTGCTTTATCGCAGCTGGGGCAATCTTCCGCTGAAATGGTCGGATATGGTCCTGCGCGGCTGGAACAGGGGCTGGGGGCGGTTCCTGGCGCTCGGCGCGCCGCAGAGCCTCAGCTTCATCGGCTTCTCGCTCACCTCGGCGGCGACGATCGTGGCGCTGCAGATCTGGGAGCCGGTGCGCTATGACGCAACGATCGCGGCGCTGGGCATCGCCAACCGCATCTTCTCCTTCACCTTTCTGCCCCTGTTCGGGCTTTCGCTGGCGATGCAGGCGATCGTGGGGAACAATTACGGCGCCGGCCTGTTCGCGCGATCGGACGCGGCCTTGCGGCTGTCGCTCATCGTTTCCGCGGCCTTCTGCGGGGCGGTGGAAATCGGCGTTCACCTGGGCAGAGGGGAAATCGGGCGCTTCTTCGTCGACGATCCCGCCGCCTGGGCGGAGGTCGTGCGCCTGATGCCTTATCTGGCGGCGCTCTATGTCATCGCCGGGCCGTCGATGATGATCACCTCCTATTATCAGGCCATCGGCGACGCCAGGCGGTCGGCGATCGTAGGACTGACGCGCATGTACCTCTTCGCTATTCCGCTGACCTTCATCCTGCCGGTATTCTTCGGCGAGACCGGCGTCTGGCTTTCCGGGCCGGTCGCCAGCGTGTTTCAGATCGTCCTGACGGCGGCCGTGCTGTTCCAGACCCAACAGTCCCGCGGCCTGCGATGGGGCCTGTTCCGGGCGACGCGCGCCGAAGAGCAGCAATTCGCCAGGCCGTAAGAAGAAGACAGGTGCAAATCAACGTAAGGTTCCGACTTTCCGCGAACTGCGGAAGAACCCGCCTGCTGGCAAAAGCTGACGCGAATTCAAGGCGCGGCCGGTTTGGAATGGACGGGTGCAGTTCCTGACGCAAGGGTCCGGACATGCCCTGCCCTCGGTGATGAGACCGCGCGCTTGCCGGCATTTGACGACGCGCTTTTCGCCGTCCCAAGACCGCCACGTCAGGGAAACGCTCCACCGCTGGCGGGGTGCGCACGAGAGAGCGGTGCTGCGCCAATCGACGCCCCAACACGAGCGGTGCACACCAGAAACAAACAATTTTTGGTTGCGCTCATAAGCATGCCTCTGCAGATTGCGTGCGAAGATTGAGGGACGAAGCATATGCGAATCTGTGTTGATTGGACTACGCATCAACCGCGCATGTTGGGTTTGCGTGACGGAGAAAAGCTGTGACGCAGCAATGCGTGGGGCAAAGGAATGGCAGTTTTCCAAGACGGTCTGTACAACGGGCGCCGCTCCGAGAACGGGGACGTGGAGCTACCAACCGCATCTGGGCACGACGGCGCGTGACATGAGATGCACGGAGACGGTCAAATGCGAACCGCGGAAATGAGTTCTCTGGCAAGCCTGAATACAAGACTGCCATTTCTGCCGTGCCCCTGCCGGGCTCGCCAGGCAATCAGGTGAAATGCTTTTCAAGCCCGATCATTGCAACAATTCAGAGCGACGGTCTGCGACAGATCCGCCCTCGCCACAGAAGCGCTTGAAGAACAGCGACTCTGGTTCTTCCTTCAGCAATTGCGCCACCACCGCCTCCCCGGGCCAAATAGACTCGTATGATGGATGATCTGCGGGTCCAGCAATCTTGAATGATCGAGGGGGCGAGAATGCCGCGCAAAATCAAAAACAAGAAATCGATGCATCAAATCATAGCTAGCGGCAGCCCGCAGGAATTTCGACTGCTAGGAATACGCATGAGTATTCCGTTCAATGTTACTGAGTTTTCAAAGATCGATGACAAATTACTAAAGTTTTCGAGATATTTTCTTGGTATTCCGATAGCCCTGATACCGATATTCATGATCCTGCCCTGGTTTGTCGGAAATTTTTCTGGATTTCCCTACATAAAGACTTTTTACCTGTCTCATATCGCCTTCGCTGCGCAACGCTGCGATGATGTCTCTTCATTGTCCGTGCATTATTGCGATAGCTATGCAATGATGGTAATATTTGCGTCATTGTTTGTACCCATCTCTTCACTTTTGTTTTTGTTTGCGTACTTTCGCCTTCCAAGATCATATATTTCATCGGCTAAATTCAGGTGGTCAGGGTTAAGATTTTTGATATTGCAGACAATATCTATAATACTTATGGCCTACGTATTCTTTATAGCTGATCTAGAAATTTCTACAAAACAATACAACGCAAGAGCCCAATTTATCGTTGGACCGATGTTCCCAATATTTGCATTATTTACTGATATTCTCCTTGCTTTTACCCCAATATTGATTTTCGTCTATTTGAGGAAGATCGCGAACGGACTGTTTCTGAGGTCGCAAGGCGTGGACATGCCTCTAACGAAGGAGCGTTCCGCCGACCCAGACAATCACAAACATACACAGTTCCCACAACTCGCCGAGAAAGAGAGAACCACCGAAGCGCAGCATCAAGGTCCTCATTGATCGTATCGGAACACGCCAGCAGCGCAGTTTCCCACAATCGCGACGCCTCTGTCCGATCGCGTTATCCGCCCGAGAACCTGAAACGGACCGCCAGACAGGAAGGCCATGCCGTGGTTTTTACCCCGAATTGAGCAGCAGGGATGACCGGCATTGCCAGCCATCCCTGCACAGCGCCCCGGCTCAACGCCGGTGGGCGCGGGCGCTTCCTGCTTGGTGACAAGGCCTATCGCGCCAGGCGGCAGACCGTCACGGTGGTCGGATCGTAGCGCGAGGGCGCGGCAAGCACCTTCTGGCAGCGGCGCATCAGCGCGGCGCGCTCGGCCTGGCTCAGATCGTTCAGCGCCACGGAGACCTGAGTGGGCGTGGTCGGGTTGGATGCCGTGCCGCCCGGATTGGTTCCCGGGGTCGTTCCCGGATTCGTCGGCGGATTGTTGAGACCGACGCCGATGCTCACCCCGGGTACGCCCGGCACGCCGACACCGATGTCGATATTCGCATTGGTGTTGCTGAGAAGGCCGATGCTGGCGTCCACATCGGCGTTGACGCCGGTACCGCCGCCCACGGACGCGTCGGCGGACACGCCGGTCGAACCGCTGTTGTTACCCACCGAGGCATTCGCCGAGATACCGCCCGTGCCGCCGCCGCCAATCGAGGCGTCCGCGGAAATTCCATTCGAACCGCCGGCGGACACGCCGGCAGATACGCCAATCCCGCCGACCGAGGCGCCGATGCCGGCATCGAGTGCGTGCGCCGGAGCGGATGAGAGACCAAGAGACAGCGCCGATGTCACGAGGCACATGGTCAGGATGCGATTGCAAAGCATTTCTTTCTCCTTCTTATGGGTCCTCCGCGGACCCGTGCCGTTCATCTTCGAGTTTTCCGGTTTGTGCTTGCCCGGATGAACTGAATACGACCGACGCCCGAAAAAGTTGCAGCGAGGCGGCGCGATTGCAGCGAGCATGAATAGTTCAATTTGCGACAATTTTTGTGCACCGGGCGCTAGGCTGTTGCTCAGGTTGAACAATTCGCCTTTTCCCGCACCGCAGGAAAGTTTCGCCGATCACGCGTTTGTGAATGCGACAGCTTGCCCCATGTCCGTCTCTGATTGTCTACTCAGGCTGAACAATGCGTACCGCATTGCGGCGTCGACACGCATCCGCTGCGCCAATATGTGAGGTCGGCAAGGGCTTTCCCCCCAACGGGCACAGTGGAGACAACCATGTCCAATTCCGCCATCCTTCTCGTCGCACGCATCCTGCTGTCGGTGATGTTCATCATGTCGGGCATCCAGAAATTCACCGACATCGCTGGGACCGCCGGCTATATCGGCTCGATCGGACTGCCCGCCGCCGGCGCGCTAGCCTGGCTTGCGGCGATCTTCGAGACCTTCGCCGGCATCGCCATCCTGATCGGCTTCCAGACGCGCCTCGTCAGCTATCTGATGGCCGTGTTCTGCGTGGTGCTCGCGGCGCTGTTCCACAGCAATTTCGGCGACATGACCCAGATGATCATGTTCATGAAGAACCTCACCATCGCCGGCGGCTTCCTGGCGCTTTCTGTCGCCGGACCGGGCGGCATCTCGCTCGACGGCCGTCGCGGCTGATCGGACCGGAGACTGCGCTGTCGCGGCAATCATGCGCGAATTCTGCGACAGCGTGCCACGCCGGAACCGGCGATCATTGCCGAATGTTAACGGGCAAAAAAGGCAAGGATGGCGTGTAATCGGCGGGTCGAATCTGCCATTGGAGCGCCAGAATGCCTTCCTATCTCGCCCGCTACGCCACGCCGCTCGTCACCGGATTGTTCATGGTCTCGCTGATTTCCGGCGTGGCGCTGTTCTTCCACTATGGCAGCGCCGCCTTCCACGGCATGCATGAATGGCTGTCCATGGTGCTGATCGTGCCATTCGTACTGCATGTGTGGAAGAACTGGCGCTCCTTCCTCAATTACTTCCGGCGTCCGCCCATGGCCACCGCGCTCGGCGTGTCGCTGGTCGCGGCGCTGGCCTTTGCATGGCCGGCCCTCACCCAGACCGACAGCGGAGGCGGCCGCCCGGCGCAGGTGGCGATGCTCCAGACAATCGAGAACGCCCCGCTCGCCACTCTCGCCCCCGTATTCGGCCATGACAGCGAAGGCCTGACGACGGCGCTGCGCGACAAGGGCTATTCCGTTGCGTCAGCGGACGAGACGCCGGCGAGCGTCGCCAAAGCCTCCGGCAAATCCAGCCGCGACGTCTTCGGAACGCTGATCGAGATCAAGCAGTAGCGGCAAAGGCGCCCGCGAAGCGGGCGAGCAATGCTGCGTCGGCCGGCGACCTCTCGCCGGTCGAGGAGACCAGGCAGGCCTGCGAGGGCAGGATCAGCCCGTCATCCAGCACCTTCAGATTGTTGGCGCGCAGGGTCGAGCCGGTCGAGGTGATGTCGACGATGACATCGGCCTGCCCGGAAGCCGGCGCGCCTTCGGTCGCGCCCAGGCTCTCGACGATCCGGTAGACCTGGATGCCATGGGTGCGCGAGAAGAATTCCTGTGTCATGCGCCAGTATTTGGTGGCGATGCGCAGCCTGCGGCCGTGGCGGGAGCGGAATTCGGCCGCAACATCCTCCAGATCCGCCATGGTGTCGACATCGTACCAGACCTGCGGCACGGCGACGATGACGTCGGCCTGGCCGAAGCCGAGCCGCGCCTCCACCTGCATGCGCGCCTGCCAGTCGGCCACCGCCTCGCGCACCAGGTCCTCGCCCGTCACGCCGAGGTCGAGATTGCCCGACGCCAGTTCGCGCGCGATCTCGGAGGCGGAGAGGAAGGCGACCTCGATGCCCGGCTCGGCCTCCATGCGGGCGCGATAGCTGCGCGAATCGGAAGGTTCGGTGACCGGGAAGCCGGCGGCGGCCATCTTCTCCAGCGCCTGCTCGCGCAGCCGTCCCTTGGAAGGCAGGGCAAGGGTCAGGCTCATGCTGCATCCCCCTTTAGCGCGCGATCAATAGGCAAGCGGTCGAGCCAGACGGAAAAGCCGACGCCGGGGATCGGCTGCCTCGCGCCCAGCAGGGTCAGCAGGCGATCATAGCGCCCGCCGCCCGCCACCGGGCGATCCGCGCCGGCAAGGCCGATCTCGAAAACGAGGCCGCTGTAATAGTCGAGCGGCCGGCCGAACGCCGCGTCATAGGCGATGCGCGAGATATCCACATCCAGTTCCGCGATGCGCGCCACCCGCGCCTCGAACGCCTCGAGCACCCTGTCCATGCCGCCGCCGAGGCGGGCGGAAAAGGCGCGCAGCGCCGCCCCCGCGCGATCCAGCGGAACCTCGATCGCCAGGAAATCGCGCAATTCGCCGATCTGGTCCTCGCCCAGGCGCGCATTGTCGAGCGCGGCCTGCTCCAGCATGCGCGCGGCGATGTCGCGCGGGGTGCGGCTGACGGCGGCGGGAAAGCCGAGGCTCGCCATGCTTTCGGCGATCGCGGCGCGCAGGGCGGGTTCCTCGCCCGCCTCCAGCGCGGCGGAAATCGCCGGCGGCAGGCCGTTGGCGCGTTCGCGCGGCGCGCCGAGCGCGGCGAGCAGGCCTTCCACCTTCTCGGGCGATCCGAAGGAGCGCACCAGCTTCTTGCGCCAGCCATCCGGAAGGCCGAGCGCGCGGATCACCGCGTCGAACACCGCCTGGTCGCCCAGCGTCACCCGCCAGTCGGCCGCGGGGGCGACATGGCGCAGCAGCGCCATGGCGTCGGCGAGCGAGCGCGCATCGGCCCCGGCCTCGTCGGGATCGCCCAGATCCTCGATGCCGGCCTGCGAGAATTCGGCCGGCTCGTCGCGGCGCTGGCGAAACACCGTGCCGGCATATGCGTAGCGCGCCGGCTCGCGCGGGTCGGCGACATGCGCCAGGCAAACGGGAATGGTGAATTCCGGGCGCAGGCACAGGCTCGCCCCGGCCTGGTCGGCCGTCAGGAAGATGCGGCGGCGCAGATCCTCGCCGGCCGTGTCGAGAAACGGGTCGGCCGGCTGCAGCAGGCCGATCCGCGGCACGGAGCAGCCGCGTTCGGTGAGAAAGGAGAGTATCTTGTCGGTCATGGCGCGTCCGCCGTCTCAGCCGCGCTCGGCGTCCTGAGCCGCGAGCAGTTTCTTCACCTCGGCGACGAGGTCGCCTTCCGCGATCTCGAACTGGCCGGGCCGGCTCTCGCGCCACTCCTCGTTCGATTCGATCGCGGCGGCCTGCTTCCGGCCCTCGATCATGTCCTTGACCTGCAAGACGCTCCGCGCCCGCTCGTCCGAGCCCTGGATGATGGCGATCGGGCAGCCGCGCCTGTCGGCATAGCGCAACTGGTTGCCGAATTTCTTCCAATTGCCCTGGTAGAGTTCGGCGCGGATATTGGCGTTGCGAAGGTCCTGAACCATCTTCTGGCAGCGGCCGAGATTTTCCGTGTCGCCATCCATGATGGTCACCAGCACCGGCGCGACGATGTCGGAGGCGTCGAGCTTACCGAGATTCTTCAGCGCGGTCATCAGGCGCGAGACGCCGATGGAAAAGCCGGTCGCCGGCACGTCCTGGCCGGTGAAGCGCTTGACCAGGCCGTCATAGCGCCCGCCGCCGGCGACCGAGCCGAAGCGTACCGTCTCGCCGGCCTCATTGACCACCGGAAAGGTCAGCTCGCATTCGAAGACAGTGCCGGTGTAATATTCGAGGCCGCGGACGACGGAGGGGTCGATAAGAATTCGCTTGGTTCCATATCCGGCCGCTTCAATTATAGATGCAAGATTAGCGAGCTCTTCCGCAGCATTTGCTCCCAGCGCGCTATCTGCTCCGCGATTCCGTACCATATCAGCAAGATCGCGATTATTCAGGCGTAACGTTTCCGGATCATCATGACCTTCGCCATCGATTACGTCATCAGGATGAGCTGAATTTCCGAATGGCGAAGTCGCCATGCTTGTGAAACGAGCGCCAGTAGCGAAAAACAATACCGACTCTTCGAGTTTGCCGATCTGCTCCTCATTCAAGCCCGCACCTTTTGTGAAGTCGCCCTCGCCTTTCTTGCCGCCGTCCCAGCGGCCCTCGCCCAGCAGCAGGCGCACGCCCTCGACGCCAAACTTGTCGAGCTTGTCGATGGCGCGCAGCACGGAAAGCTTCTGGCCCTCGTCGGTGACGCCGATGGCCTCCATCACCCCGTCCAGCACCTTGCGGTTGTTGACGCGCACCACATAGTCGCCGCGCGCAATCCCGAGCGCCTCCATGGTGTCGGCCATCATCATGCACATCTCGGCATCGGCGGCGACGCCCGGCGCGCCGACGCTGTCGGCGTCGAACTGCATGAACTGCCGGAACCTTCCCGGACCGGGCTTTTCGTTGCGGAATACCCAGCCGGCGCGATAGCTGCGATAGGGCAGCGCGATCTCGTTGATGTTCTCCGCGACATGGCGGGCCAGCGGCGCGGTCAGGTCGTAGCGCAGGCTCATCCACTGCTCGTCATCGTCCTGCAGCGAGAACACGCCCTCGTTCGGCCGGTCGGAATCGGGCAGGAACTTGCCGAGCGCATCGGTGTATTCGAACATCGGCGTCT
Source organism: Alphaproteobacteria bacterium (assembly GCA_030428345.1). Classification (GTDB taxonomy): domain Bacteria; phylum Pseudomonadota; class Alphaproteobacteria; order Rhizobiales; family Rhizobiaceae; genus BOKV01. Next base: position 8,623 of record JAUIBM010000069.1, read on the forward strand.
CGACAGGGTCGAAGCCGTAGCGCTCATAGACCTCGCGGATCGCCGCCATCATCTTTTCCGCGGCGCGGATGTCCTCCGGCGAACGATCGACGAAGCCGCGCGGCAGGCGCGCCTTGAGTTTCTGCGGTTTTTTCTTCTTGTCGGACATGGTGCTGCATTCCAAGGAGGACGACGCGCCCCGTCTAGCCGATGGGGCCGCATGCGGCAAGGCGCGGGGGCGCTGGCGATGATTGCGCGCCGAAGATAGCACCCGCTTCGCGTCAGGACGGAAGCGCTGATCGCGCTCGCATGACCGCTCGCCGGAATGCCATCCCCTTCCACCTCATCCAGAGCGGCCCCTTCACCCTTATTCTGATAGGCCTTTGCCACCTGATCCTGAGCGCCCTCCTTCCACCTCATCCTGAGCTAGTCGAAGGGCGAGGTGGAAGGCCGCTGACCTCTCTTTGCCCACCCTCGTGGTTCGACGAGCTCACCATGAGGGTGGGAAAGCGGCCCATGATGAGGGTGGTGGAGCGGCTTCAACTTGGTGTCCGACCCTGATAGCTTGCTTACGGAACGGACCGGTCAGGTTGTTTACATTCCGGCATTGGCAGGCGGGTCTGTGGATGCGCGGACAGGCACGGCATCCTCTTCTCCCGTTTGGGAAAAGGTGGCGCGAAGCCAATATTCGCAACAAGCAATCGCGCGGGAAGTTTACAGCCGCGTTTTTTCTTCAATGCTTGGAAGCAATTGGGGCGAGTGACTTGAGGCTATAGGTATGCTTGGATCGCTCGAATATTCACATTCGACGGTAAGCCCGGCGGGTGGAATCTTGCTGCTGACCTTAAGGACAAGAGAGCGCAATCCAGCGTCTGCTATTTCATAGACTACTGGGGATCCGTCATTGCTAGATACCCTGACGTTTTCAGTCCCGGTGTCCCGTTCGAACGCCAAGAATATCCACCACGGCTTTCCACTCGCTACAAAAAAGCGAGCTAGTCCTATATTTTCGAGGCGGCGCGGTCTGCCTGTT
>JAUIBM010000643.1 GCA_030428345.1 Alphaproteobacteria bacterium
ACTTCAAGCGCTTATGCGACCTCGAACAGGCCCGCCGCGCCCATCCCGCCGCCGACGCACATGGTGACGACAACATATTTGACGCCGCGGCGCTTGCCCTCGATCAGGGCGTGGCCGGCCATGCGGGCGCCCGACATGCCATAGGGATGACCGATCGAGATCGCGCCGCCATCGACATTGTATTTTTCCGGATCGATGCCGAGCCGGTCGCGGCAATAGATCGCCTGGCAGGCAAACGCCTCGTTCAGTTCCCACAGGCCGATGTCGTCGACCTTGAGGCCGTTGCGCTCCAGCAGCTTGGGAACCGCGAATACCGGGCCGATGCCCATTTCGTCCGGATCGCAGCCCGCGGCCGCCATGCCCCGATAGATGCCCAGCGGCTGCAGGCCCCGGCGTTCGGCTTCCTTCGCCTCCATCAGCACGCACGCCGAAGCGCCGTCCGAAAGCTGCGAGGCGTTGCCCGCGGTGATGTATTCGCCCTGCTTGACCTGCTGTCCGCCCTTGAAGACCGGAGCCAGTTGGCTAAGGCCTTCCAGCGTCGTGGACGGGCGGTTGCCTTCATCCTTGTCCAGCGTCACCGTGACGTCGCTGATCTCCTTGGTGGCCTTGTCCTGCACCTTCATGACCGACTGCATCGGGGCGATTTCCGCGTCGAAGCGTCCGGCCTCCTGCGCCGCGGCGGTGCGCATCTGGCATCGGTGGGCCAGCCGAGACCCAGCGCCTCGCGGGAAACGCCATAGCGCGCCGAGACGACCTCGGCGGTCTCGAGCATGCTCATGTAGAGCGCCGGCATGTTTTCCGTGAGCCACGGGTCGAGCGCGCGGAACATGTTCATCTTTTCGTTCTGCGTGAGCGAGATCGATTCCAGCCCGCCGCCGACCGCGATCGTCATGCCGTCGTCGACGATCTGCTTTGCCGCGGTTGCAATGCCCATCAGGCCGGAGGCGCATTGCCTGTCGACCGTCATGCCGGCGACAGAGGTGGGCAATCCGGCGCGCATGGCGCATTGGCGGGCGATGTTCAGATAGGTCGAGCCCTGCTGGATCGCCGCGCCCATCACCACGTCGTCGATTTCGCCGGGTTCGATCCCGGCGCGCTTCACCGCTTCAGCGATGACATGTCCGCCCAGCGCCTGCGCCTGGGTATCGTTGAATGCGCCGCGATAGGCCTTGCCGATCGGGGTGCGCGCGGTTGAGACGATGACTGCGGAACGCATTGGTATCCTCCATTTGGGTTCGCGGATCAGGCCTTGTTGGCCTGCATCGCCGCGGAAACGATCTTGACTACGTGTTCGCGCCCCTCGCTATAGACGCTTGCCGCCGACATGTCGGAAATCTTGTCATAGCGCGCCGCGATTTCCTCGGGCGTACGCACTTGAGGGGGCAGGTACAAGCCTTCGCTCTCGCGTATTTCGACCTTGGCGAAATAGCCCGCGCCGGCGAGCAGCACCGTGCGGTTGGGCGAATCCTTGCTGACGAGGAAGAGCGCGGCCGGCGTGACGAATTCCGGCTTGAGCGCCTCCAGCATTTCCGGGGTCAGGATATCCTCGGTCATGCGCGTGGCGGCCGTCGGGGCGACGCAGTTGACCAGGATGCCGTTCTTGGCGCCCTCGATCACCAGCGTGTTCATCAGCCCGATGACGCCCATCTTGGCCGCGCCGTAATTGGTCTGGCCGAAATTGCCGTAAAGGCCCGAGGTGGAGGTCGTCATCAGGATGCGGCCGTAGCCCTGTTCCTTCATGGCGTTCCACACCGCAAGGCTGCAATTGGCCGAGCCGTTCAGATGCACGTCCACGACCGCCTTCCAGTCGTCGGCGGTCATCTTGCCGAAGCTGCGGTCGCGCAGGATGCCGGCATTGTTGATCAGGATGTCGATCCGGCCCCAGCGCGCCAGGGCGGCCTGCGCCATGGCGGCGCATTCCTCGAAAT
>JAUIBM010000644.1 GCA_030428345.1 Alphaproteobacteria bacterium
CGCCAGCGGATCGACCGCGGGAAAATCCTCGCCGGGGAACTTCATCGAAACGCGAAACGACATGCCGGGACGAAGCACGTCGTCCGGGTTGTCGATCCGGGCGCGGATCTGAAGCGTCCGGCTCTCGCGGTCGACGCGGCTGCCCACAGCCGCGACCTTGCCGTCAAAGCTGCTTCCGGGAATGGCGATCGAGGCGGCGGTAAGCTCCTGCCCCGTCCTGATCATCGCGGCGAAGCGCTCGGGCACCCAGAAATCCACCAGAATCGCCGAGCGGTCGTCGATTCTCGCAATCTCGGTCTGGCTGGTGACATAGCCGCCCACCTCCACCGGCACGATGCCGACAATGCCGGCGATCGGCGCGATGATGGTGCGGCGCTGCAGGTTGATTTCGGCGTCGCGCAACGCCAGTTTCGCCGTCTCGTATTCGGCGCTGGCGTCGTTCAGGGCGACCTCGGAGGCCGCGCGCGAGGACACCAGTTTTCGCGTGCGTTCGAGCTTATCCAGCGCCGTCTTCATGGTGAGGGCGGCGCGGTCGCGGGCGACCTCCTCGCTGCGCGATTCGAGCCGGGCCAGGACATCTCCCTTGGCGACATGGGCGCCGGCGACCATGTCGACCGAGACGAGCGCTCCCGAGACCAGCGGAACCAGGCTTACCGAGCGCAGCGCCTCGCCGTCGCCGATGGCCGAAATGCGGTCATTGATGGTGGCGGTGCGAACCGGGGCGGTCTCGACCAGGGCCTCGCGGCCGCCGGGACGTCCGCCCCCGAATCCGCCGCCCGGCCTGCCGGGCCGGCCGGCCTGCTTGATGGTATCGCCTGCATCATCGCCTTGCGAGGTGGTTCCGGTCGCCAGGCGGACCAGCGTCGGCGGCACGCCCAGCCGGGCAAGCGCCGCATCCGCACCGGGATAGGCGCGCGAAAAGGCGATGACCGCCACAAGAGCCAGCAAAGCGGCCAGAACCGCCTGTTTCCACAACGCCATTGCCGCTCCTGCATCAGCCACCCGGAATCAAGCCGCCGCCGGGGCGCACGCGTGCGACGACGCGGCAGCGGCCTCGCGCGGCAACTCTACGGTTTTAGTGCGCCGCGGCAACGCAGCATAGAGGTCAACGCGAAGGTGAACGCAATTTAATGTCTCACGACGGATCAACCGCCGCGAGTGGACGCTCACTCGCCCGATTGCGGCTGCGCGCCGAAGAAGCGGTAGACATTGGTCTGACCGCCCAGGAAACGGGCGCTGACCCACGCGTCAAAGTTCTTGCCCTTGAGCTTGTACCAGATCGCCTGATGGTCCTGCGTCATGGCGCATTCGAGCACCGTCAGAGCCATGTTCTTTTTCAATGCGCCGATCACATCGGCGTCGAGCGAAGGCTGCTTGCGCACATTCACCTCGCGCTTGGCGTAGAAGCCGCTGACGGTGGCCTTCGGATCGAACTTGCCGTCCGTGCAACCGAGCGTGTCGGCCAGCATTCCCACGGTTATCGTGAATGTTCGATTGGGGGAAACGGCGCACCAATCCTCCTGAGTGGCCGGCGTCACGCCGTCGAGGCATTTGCGCTCGCCGCGCCATACGGCGACGCCGACCGTGTCGTCCTTGTTGACCCGGACCTCGCAGGAGAACCCGCCGCCGCCGCTGCGCGCGAAAGAGCGCTTTCCGGTCTGCTTGACCAGATCGGTGAGCAGCGGAATGTCCTTGTCCTCGCGCTCGTTGAACAGGCCATACTCTTCTTCGTAAGGCTCGCGATACGCCCGGCCACTGACGAACAGGACGTTGCAGATCGAGGAAACCGCATCGAGATCGAGACCGTAGACCAGTGCTGGCTTGACGAAATTCCCGGCCGCGACGGGCGCGAAGCCGTAGTTCCAGGTCTTCAGCCCGCCCTCCAGCAGGAAGAAACTGTCGGCGGTGCGATGCGAC
>JAUIBM010000070.1 GCA_030428345.1 Alphaproteobacteria bacterium
ACCGGGGATGCGGTGTGGGGCGCATCCCCGGCTGCTCCGGCTCAGGGGAGCATGGCTCGACCCTGTGTTTGCAGCCGGAGTTTGGCGATTCGCGTTGCGGAAGTTTCGCCCTTTCGCGCGCCCTTCCACCCGATTCGAGGCTTGGCGCCCCGAATCCACCGCGAACCGGTGTTGCACTGCAACAATGCAGGGTGGTTGCCAGATTCGCGCAATTCCCGCCGGGCGCAGCCAAGCCGTTGAAACCATGGGGTTTCGCCCCGGGACATGGTTAATGAAGGGTTAATCTGCGCCGCCGTCGCATTTCGCGCCGCCCCGTTCTGAGGCATGGGCGAACCGATTCGGCACAGCGCCGAAGGATGCCGAACGGCTCAATCGTCGCGAATCGGCGCAAGACGGCCTTGCGAATCGCACCAGGCGGCGCGCTTGCGCCCGCGATAGGGTCTGGCCAGCCGGGTCTGGAGCATTTCGGCGGCAAGATCCGCGCCGTCGGCGAGGCGCACATCGGCCAGCACGCGGCCATGATATTTGCCGCCGCCGATATTGCGGAGCTCCACCCCGCCCTTATCCGCCAGGCGTCGGGCGAGTTCAGAGCGCGCCAGCCGGGCCATTTGCCGTTCGGCCGCGCATTTCGAGCGCATTTCCGGCGTGTCGATGCCCCTGATGCGGATCGAGACGGCGACGCGCTGGCCCGGCCAGATCGCTGCCTCGCCCGAAAAGCTGTCGCCGTCATGCACCTTCAGCACCTCGAACGGCACCGGGCCGGGCACGATCTCGCGCGGCGCGCCGCCTGCGGCCGGCGTCGCGTCCAATGCCGCCAACGCGGCGCAAATCGCCAGCAGGGATCGGGTTCGAATCGACATGGGAATTTATTCCTGTCACGATTCGAAGGATGCGGCAAGGGTGGTTGAGAGTCCCAACACGCTAGGATGGTCGATTTTCACCTGCACGAGCCAAATAACGCACCTATTGGCGACCGGCAGCCTCGCTTGCAGTTGGCCGAAACGTAGAGCGACTACACAAATGCTGCAAAACGGAGTAGCTTTATTGACGCGAGGGATCTGATGACCCAAGAAGCGATTACTAAGCAGCATTATTATTCTGAGCTGAGCGAGCTCGGGGAAGAAATTGGTCAAGAGAGGGCCATTGCTGGAATATACGGACGATCAAATATAAAAATACAACTAGCCGAAGAATGGCTACGGCTACTATATTAGTCTAGAAATGATGCTTCCAACGCTGAAAATAAAACCATATCCATGAGTGCCAGGAACGTTGCGTGGATTGCTACAATCGCGGCGATTGTTGCTACAACTGCACGGATCGTCAGCGTCCTCATCGCGGTGGGAACGCAATAGTGAACCTCTACTCAAAAAATCAGGCTCGGCGCGAATGACTGAACAGTCAGATGAAACACGAACTCACATAGCTCGCATTGCGGATACGGCAGCCAAGCTTCTCCATGAGGTAAAAAGGCTACGATCAGATATCTTGGCAATCCAAGGCCGCCTTCAGCCTTTTGACGACGAACGTATTGCGACCCCGTCGACCCATTCTTATCGGCAGTCAGCATGGAAACTAGTGGATGCGATCAACATGATAGCCGAGTCCCGCGGAATCGTTGAGGGGGTTGAGCGAGATGTTAGGCGAATCGACTCCGTAATTAAGGGTATTGAGGACGATGTGGTCAGCCGCAGCGAAATGAAAAGATACCTTGGAAAGAACCGGCCCGATTAGGTCCCTAATCGTTCCGTTGATATCCGCAGTGAGGGCCTTCCGGCGGCGCTCTTGCTCCGCAGGCTTTCTTGTCGGTATCGGCGCAGGCGGCGTTACGAGCGTCCGCAATAGCGTCTCGCTGAGATTCCGTTCGCTTTCCAGATCGATGTTGCCGGCGAGCGCGGCCGATGTCTAGGCACCCCTCAGAAATCGACGGCGATGCCCTTTTTCTCCCAATCGCCATAGCGCACCGGTTCGGGGCCCTTGCGGCCATTGATTTCCGGCGGCAGCGGCGGCGCGGCGTCCATCGCCTTGCGCCGTTCCTCGGCCTCGGCCAGCGCGCGCAAGGCAGCGGCGGGCAGAACGCGCTGCCGCGGCGCCTCGTCCGCGGCCGACGCTTCGCCCGGCTGAAGGCCTGTCGTTCCCGGCTTGTCCGCTTCGCTCATCGCCTGTCTCCGTTCTTGAACCGCCCGGCGCGCCATCCCATTTTGGGGAGGAACAGCCGGGAACCTTGCGCGCCGTCCGGCATTGGCTGCCAGCAAGGCGGCATTCGCATTCGCGCCGGCCAATGTGCTATAGGCGCGTTGCCGCCGGCGGGCGATTGCCGCGCGGTCGCCATGTCAGCATATAGGCGAAAGCCCGGGCCACGGAAACCTGCCACGGAAAACAGCATGAACATGATCAAGACCGCAATGCTGCTCGCCGCCATGACCGCCTTGTTCATGGCGGTCGGCTATGCGATCGGCGGCTCGGGCGGCATGTGGATCGCCTTCCTCGTCGCGGCGGGCATGAATTTCTTCAGCTACTGGAACTCCGACAAGATGGTGCTTTCCATGCACCATGCCGTGGAGGTGGGTCCGCACAACGCGCCCGAATTCCACGAGATCGTGCGCCGGCTGGCAGAGCAGGCCGACCTGCCCATGCCGAAGACCTACATCATCGATTCGCCCCAGCCCAACGCCTTCGCCACCGGCCGCAATCCGCAGAACGCGGCGGTCGCCGCCTCTTCCGGCCTGCTGGAAACCCTGTCGCCGGAGGAGGTCGCCGGCGTCGTGGCGCATGAACTGGCGCATATCGCCCATCGCGACACGCTGATCATGACGATCACCGCCACCTTCGCCGGGGCAATCTCCATGCTCGGCAACCTCGCCTTCTTCATGGGCGGCAATCGCGACAACAACAATTCCTTCGGCATTGTCGGTACGCTGCTCGCCATGATCGTCGCGCCCTTCGCGGCGATGATCGTGCAGATGGCGATCAGCCGCACGCGCGAATACTCCGCCGACCGGCTGGGCGCGCAATTGTGCGGCCACCCGCTCTGGCTCGCCTCCGCGCTGGAGCGGCTTTCGCAGGCGGCGGGCCGCATCCCCAATGAAAGCGCCGAGCGCAACCCGGCCACCGCGCATCTGTTCATCGTCAATCCGCTGCATGGCGGGGCGCGCGACAGCCTGTTCTCGACCCATCCGAGCACCGAGAACCGGGTGGCGGCGCTGCGCCAACTCGACCGCGAAATGGCCGGGGCGCCCGTCGGTCGGCAGCGCGGGCTGACGCAGCCGCGCGGCCCGGCCCGGGGCGATTTCCCGGGCGCTGTCCCTGGCAGCGCTGCCAATCAACCGGCCGGCCCCTGGGGCGCGCCCGCCACGCCGAAGCGTTCGCCCGCTTCGCCCCCGCCCGCCGGCGCCCGAGAGGACCGCAATCCCCTGCCGCCGCGCACCCCCAATGCGCCGCGCAAATGGGGCCGACAGGCCGAGGATGAGACGCCGCCGCCCGCGCCGCGCCGCGGACCGTGGGATTGAGCGCCCCCCGCAAGGCGGGAGGCTACAAGCCTGCCGGACGCGAGCGCGTCGGCCTCGCCGCCCGCAAGATCGCCGCGACGGTGCTGGAGCGCGTCGTCGACGACCATCGCAACCTCGATGCGATGCTGGACGAGAGTTCGGGTCTCGCGGCCTGGCGGCTGCTGATCGCCAAGGATCGCGCCCTGGTCCGCGCGATCGTCACGGCCGCCCTGCGCCATCGCGGACAGATCGAGCAGGCGCTGCTCTCGGTGCTGGACCGCCCGCCGCCGCGCAAGGCCAGGACGCTGATCCACGCGCTGCATGTCGCCGCCGCCCAGATCCTCTATCTCGACGTCCCCGACAGCGCCGCGGTCGACCTCGCGGTCACCGCGCTTTCCGAGGACGGACGCACCGCGCGCTTTTCCGGCATGGCCAATGCGATCCTGCGGCGCATCTCGGTCGAGAAGGAATCCCTGCTCGCAAAGCCCGCTCCGGCCGCCATCGCCTTCCCGCCCTGGCTCGCAAACGCGATCCGGCGCGACCATGGCCGCGAGCGCGCCGACGTCATCGCCGCCATGACAGCCTTCGAGCCGGTGCTCGACCTCACGCCCTCGCCCCGCCTGGACGGCGCGGCGATCACCGAACTCGCCGAGCGCATCGGCGCGACAATCCTGTCTACCGGCTCGCTTCGTGTCCAAAGCAATGTCGCCGTGCCCGAGCTGCCCGGCTTCGCGGAAGGCCTTTGGTGGGTGCAGGACGCCGCGTCCGCCCTGCCGGCCCGGCTGCTGGGCGATGTCCGCGGGCTTTCGCTGGCCGATCTGTGCGCCGCGCCCGGCGGCAAGACCGCGCAATTGGCCGCGGCCGGCGCGAAGGTGACCGCCGTCGACATCTCGCAGTCCCGCATGGCTCGGCTGGAGCGTAATCTGGCAAGGCTCGACCTGAACGCCGATCTGGTGGTCGCCGATCTGCTGAAATGGGAGCCGCCGGGGCTTTTCGATGCGATCCTGCTCGACGCGCCCTGCTCCTCTACCGGCACCATGCGCCGCCATCCCGACATTGCCTGGACCAAGACCCCCGAGGAGGTCGCCTCGCTGGCGTCCCTGCAGCGCGAGATGATCGCCCGCGCCCGCCGTCTGCTTAAGCCGGGCGGGGTCCTCGTCTACGCCAATTGTTCGCTGCTCAAGCAGGAGGGCGAGGATCTGCTGGCCGCGCTCATGGCCGACGAGGCGAAGGCGCTACGCGAGATCGGCCTCGAGCCCTTCCCGATCGACCCGCGAGAGGCGCCGGGCATGCCGGGCCTGGTCAACCGGCAGGGCGCGCTGCGCACCTTGCCTTGCGACCTGCCCGCAGACCCGCCTCAACGCGGCGGAATGGACGGATTTTTCGCCTGCAGGTTCCGCAGCTGTTGACGCAGCCACGCGGCAGGTTGCTCTTTGCCGCACGCCCGATATGATTCGCGGCGAATTGAATTTTGTTTGAAATTTCATCCAGGGTCAGGATACCCTCGCCGATGGCGCAAGCACGCCGTCCCAGATTGTTCGGTTGGCCGGTTTCCGGATCGCTTTTTGGCGCGCGCGGGGAAGCGGGGTCTCCTGCCGCCCAGAAGGTGCAATCGGGCGGCTCCACGCCGGAAAGACTGGTGCTCGCGCCGCAAGATCTGCACACGCCGGACCCGACCGTGGCGCAGGAAATCTATGCCGGCATGTTCTATCTCGCCGGCAAGTCGGCGGTCGCCGCCGGGCGCAATCCCTTCACCATCGCCAATCCGCCCTCACCGGAGTGGGAGCGCGAGCTGCACGCCTTCGGCTGGCTCCGGCATCTGGGCTCCACCGGCGAGGCGATTTCCGCCACCAATGCGCAGGCGCTGGTCAAGGACTGGATTGCCGCCCATCCGCGCCCGCGCAGCCATCTGACGGCCTGGGATCCGGAGATCGCCGCCAATCGCCTGATCGCCTGGCTGTGCAATTCGGTCATGCTGGTCGAGCGCGCTGACATCGGCGCCTATCGCCGGCTGATGCGCGCCATCGGCAACCATGTGCGCTATCTGCGCTCGCGGGCGGGAAGCGCGCGCGAAGGCATGCCGCGCCTCGTCGCCCATGCCGCGCTCGCCTATGCCGATGTTTGCCTTGCCGGGGCGCGATTCGGCATTCGCGGCGCCCAGAGCGCGCTGGACGCCGAATTGTCGAACCAGATCCTGGCCGATGGCGGGCATGTCTCGCGCAATCCGGCCGTCCTGCCCGAAATCCTGGCCCTGCTTCTGCCCTTGCGGCAATCCTTCGCCAGGCTGGGGCAGGCGCCTTCCACCGAACTCATCTCGGCCATCGACCGCATGATGTCGGCGGTGCGCTTCTTCCGGATGGGCGACGGCAGCATCGCCCGGTTCAACGGCGCCTCCGCCACGGCCTTCGACCTGATCACCACGGTGCTGCGCTATGACGACACCAATGGCCGGGTCCCGACCAATGCGCCGTTTTCGGGATATCAGCGCCTGGTGGCGGATGAGACCGTCATCGTCATGGATACCGGCCGCCCGCTGACCGGCAAGCTGTCCGAGACCGCGCATGCCGGAACGCTGTCCTTCGAGATGTCGTCGGGCGCAGCGCAGATCATCGTCAATTGCGGCGCGCCGCCCATGGGCAATGCCGAAGCGACCCTTGCGGCCCGTTCGACGGCCGCCCATTCGACCGCGACGCTCAATGACACCTCGAGCTGCAAGTTCCAGAGCGGCAAGTCCTTCGGCCGCAAGCTCGAGCCGATCATCCTTTCCGGCCCGTCGAATGTGCGCTGCCAGCGCCAGGAAAGCGACGGCATCGAATTGCTGCACGCCAGCCATGACGGCTATGAGCGCGCCTTCGGCTTCGTCCATGAACGCCAGATCGGCCTTTCGGCCGACGGCGCGGTGCTCATCGGCTCCGAACGCCTCCGCGACACGGGCGCGCCGGGCTCGATCGGCGATCAGCCGCGCGACGCCGTGGCGGTGCGCTTCCATCTGCATCCCTCGGTGGAGGCCTCGCAGGAGGAGGACGGTTCGATCCTCCTGCAATGTTCGAATGGCGAGGAATGGGAGTTCACCTGCGCCGACATCGCTCCCGAACTGGAGGACAGCATCTTCTTCGCCAATTCCGACGGGGCGCGCCGCACCACGCAGATCGCGCTCTATTTCTCCGCGCTGGAAAAACCGGAACTGCGCTGGAAGATGCGGCGTCAATAGCGCCCGCGCCTGACGCAGCACATGGCCGCATGGCCGCGCCCGTGACAGGGCCGCGCGGCGCGTGCTAGTGGACCGCACGCCTTTCCCCATCGAGGTAAATTCAGACAATGGCCGTCGCTTCCAAGAACATTCCCGCCCCCGATAGCGTGCCCGTGCGGCGCGCTCTGCTTTCGGTTTCCGACAAGACCGGCGTCGTCGATCTGGCGACTGCGCTGGCGGCTCGCGGGGTGGAATTGCTCTCGACAGGCGGCACCGCGGCGGCGTTGAAGGAAGCCGGGCTTGCGGTGCGCGACGTTTCGCAGGTCACCGGTTTCCCGGAGATCATGGACGGCCGGGTGAAGACGCTGCACCCTTCCGTCCATGGCGCGCTGCTGGCGATTCGCGACGATCCCGAGCACCAGGCCGCCATGGCCGAGCACGGCATCGAGCCGATCGATCTCGTCGTCATCAATCTCTATCCCTTCGAGGCGGTCGCCGCTGCCAACGCCTCCTGGGCCCAGACGGTCGAGAACATCGACATTGGCGGGCCGGCGATGATCCGCGCCGCCGCCAAGAACCACGCCTATGTGGCGGTGACCACCGATCCTGCGGACTATGCCGACATTCTGGCCGCGCTGGAGGCGGGCGGGGGCTCGACCTCGCTGGCGCTGCGCAAGCAATTGGCGGCGCGCGCCTTCGCCCGCACCGCCGCCTATGATTCGGCCATCTCCGCCTGGTATGCCCGCACGCTGGAAATCGACGCGCCGAACCAGATCGCCTTTGCCGGCAAGCTGGCCGAGGCGCTGCGCTATGGCGAAAATCCGCACCAGAAGGCGGCGCTCTATGTCACGGGCGAGCAGCGCCCCGGCGTCGCCGCCGCGCGCCAATTGCAGGGCAAGGCGCTTTCCTACAACAACATCAACGACACGGACGCCGCCTTCGAACTGGTTTCGGAATTCGATGCGGCGCGCTCGGCGACCGTCGCGATCATCAAGCACGCCAATCCCTGCGGCGTCGCCAGCGCCGCCACGCTGGGCGAGGCCTGGGACAGGGCGCTCGCCTGCGATCCGGTTTCGGCCTTTGGCGGCATCGTCGCCGTCAACCGGGCGCTGGACGCGGAGGCGGCTGAAAAGATCGCCAGCATCTTCGCAGAGGTGGTGATCGCCCCGGCGATCGAGGAAGGGGCCGCCGCGCTGCTGGCGCAGAAGAAGAATTTGCGCGTGCTCGTCACCGGCGGCCTTGCCGACCCGCGCGCGCCCGGCCTCACCGCCAAGACCATCGCCGGCGGATTGCTGGTTCAGACCCGCGACAATGGCGTCGTCGACGATCTGGAACTGAAGCTTGTCACCAGGCGCGCGCCGAGCGAGGCCGAGCTCGCAGATCTGCGCTTCGCCTTCCGCGTCGCCAAGCATGTGAAGTCCAACGCCATCGTCTATGTCCGCGACGGCGCGACCGTGGGCATTGGCGCGGGCCAGATGAGCCGGGTGGATTCCTCGCGCATCGCGGCGCGCAAGGCCGAGGACGCCGCCGTGGCGGTGGGCGCGAGCGAGCCGGCGACGAAAGGCAGCGTCGTCGCCTCGGACGCGTTCTTCCCCTTCGCCGACGGGTTGCTGGCTGCGGTTGCGGCCGGCGCGACGGCGGTCATCCAGCCGGGCGGCTCGCTGCGCGACAAGGAAGTGATCGCCGCCGCCGACGAAGCTGGCATCGCCATGGTCTTCACCGGCATGCGGCACTTCCGCCACTGAAGCAGGCGGTTGCGCGAACTGCGTCAGCGCGGGACGTTCAGGTCCGCGAGCGAACCGGTATCAGCAAGACCAGGCCGATCACGAACAGAATGATCAGCGGCGTGATGCCGATCCTCTGGTTTTCGAAGATGCCTGTCGCAAGACCCACTGCGATCGGCGCCATGAACGCCGTCGCCCTTCCCGAGAGTGCGTAGAGGCCGAATGCCTTGCCGGCGTCGTCGGGGTCTGTCTGATCGATCAGGAGCGGCCGGGACGAGGCCTGCAATGCGCCGCCGGCGGCTCCGATCAGGCATCCCGCGAGGTAAAAGATCGTGTCGGGCAGCCCCGAACCCTCGGCCACCGTCATGAACACAACCTCGTTCGGGGCTGTCGAGACGACGATGAGGCTCGCAACAATCAGTGCGATGATCGATGCGGAAACGATATTCTTGGTGCCGACGCGATTATCCAGCCATCCCCCGGCGACGCATCCGAATACCCCCGCCACGCTCGCCAATATGCCGAACACGCCCAGTTGGAGCGTGGACCAGCCCAGCACACCGCGCGCGTAGATCCCGCCGAAGGCATACAGTCCGTTCAGGGCGTCCCGGTAGAACATGCTGGAAAGGAGAAACGCGAACAGGCTCCGCTGCCTGGGTAGCGTGCGCAGCGTTCCTCCCAACTCCTTCAATCCGCGTATGACCGCACCGGAGACCTTTGCGCGCCGACCCGCATCCGGCGTGAACAGGAACATCGGTATCAAGAAGATCACGCACCAGATTGCGGTAAGCAGGCCGGACGCCCGTTCTCCCTGTTGCTGGGCGGCGTCGAGACCGAGTATCGGGGTAATGCCGATCAGCGTCTTGCCCGTTTCCGGGCTCGCGACCATGAGCGTCAGCATCGCCACCAGGCAGATCAGCCCGCCGGCATATCCAAGCGCCCAGGCATTCCCGGAGAGTGCGCCAAGTCGTTCGCGGCTGACGAGGCCCGGCATCATCGCGTTGTTGAAAACCGCCGAGAATTCGAAACCTGCCAAGGCCAACGCAAAAGCCGAAAGTCCGAGCAGGATCATCGGGAAACTTGCGGCAGGAGTCATGAACCAGAGCGACGCGATGCAAACG
>JAUIBM010000071.1 GCA_030428345.1 Alphaproteobacteria bacterium
CATCGATCAGCACGATCCTGCCTTCATCCAGCCCGGCCTTCACTTCCTGCGGGGTCCAGTGCTCCACCACCTTGCCGGCAACTTCCTCGATGCGCATGAAACCCTCCGGTTCTGATTGCGGCGCAAAAACGCCCTCCGCCCGGAGATAGGGCGAAGGGCGAACCGGTGCAAGATTTATATTCGATTTTTCTAATGTAAGGCGTTCGCCCGCCGCAAGACGGGCGCTTTTTCCGCTCCTACATGTTCGGATAGACCGGCCCTTCGCCACCCTGCGGCGGGACCCAGTTGATGTTCTGGTTCGGGTCCTTGATGTCGCAGGTCTTGCAGTGAACGCAGTTCTGGCCGTTGATCACGAAGCGCGCGCCGGGCGCATCCAGCACGCCGGCAGGCAGGGCGTTGCCGTCGGCGTCGACCCATTCATAGACGCCGGCCGGGCAGTAGCGGGTGGAAGGCCCGCCATAGACCTCCAGTTCCGAGGTCTTCTGCAATTCAGGATCGCGCAATTGCAGATGCGTCGGCTGGTCTTCCTCATGATTGGTGTTGGACAGGAAGACCGACGAGAGCCTGTCGAAGGTGAGCGTACCGTCGGGCTTGGGATAATCGATCGGCTTGAACTTCGAGGCGGGCTCCAGCGCGGCATAGTCCGGCTTGCCGTGCTTCATGGAGCCGAGCGGCGACCAGCCCCCCAGCAGCGTGGCGATCCACATGTCGATGCCGCCCAGCGCAATGCCGATCGGCGTGCCAAACCGGCTCCACAGCGGCTTGGCGTTGCGCACCGTCTTCAGGTCCTTGCCGATGTCGCTTTCGCGCCATTCGCCGTCATATTCCGTCAATTCGTCCTGCGAGCGACCTTGCGCCAGCGCGGCATGGGCCTTTTCCGCGGCAAGCATGCCCGACAGCATGGCGTTGTGCGAACCCTTGATGCGCGGCACGTTGACGAAGCCCGCCGAACAGCCCAGCAGCGCTCCGCCGGGGAACACAAGCTTGGGCACGGATTGCCAGCCGCCCTCGGTGATGGCGCGCGCGCCATAGGAAATGCGCTTGGCGCCCTCGAACAATTCGGCAATGCGCGGGTGCGACTTGAAGCGCTGAAACTCCTGGAAGGGCGAGATATAGGGATTCTTGTAGTTGAGGTGGACGACGAAGCCGACCGAAACCTGGTTGTTTTCCAGATGGTAGAGGAACGATCCGCCGCCGGTGCTCGAATCGAGCGGCCAGCCGAAGGAATGCTGGACATGGCCGGGCTTGTGCTTGGCGGGATCGATCTCCCACAATTCCTTCAGGCCGATGCCGAATTTCTGGGGTTCGCTTTCCGCCGCCAGATCGAAGCGGGCAATGAGCTGCTTGGCGAGCGAGCCACGCACGCCTTCGGAGATGAACACATATTTGCCCATCAGCGCCATGCCGCGCTGGTAAGCCGGGCCGGGTTCTCCGTCCTTCGTCACGCCCATGTCGCCAGTGGCGACGCCGATGACCGCGCCATTGTCGTCGTACAGCACTTCGCTGGCGGCGAAGCCGGGATAGATTTCGACGCCCATCGCCTCGGCCCGGGCCGCGAGCCAGCGACAGACATTGCCGAGCGAGACGACATAATTGCCGTGATTGTTCATCAATGGCGGCATGGCGAAGTTCGGCAGCGGAATCGCGCCGTTCCTGGTCAGGAAGAAGAAGCGGTCCTTCGTGACCGGCGTCTTGAACGGATGGTCGGGATCGTCCTTCCAGTCGGGGATCAGCCGATTGACGGCGATCGGATCAACCACCGCGCCGGACAGAATATGCGCGCCGACCTCCGGCCCCTTTTCCAGCACGACCACGGAACAATCCGGATCGAGTTGCTTGAGGCGGATCGCCGCGGCAAGGCCAGCCGGCCCCGCTCCCACGACCACCACGTCGAATTCCATACTCTCGCGCTCGGGCAGATCCGCACCATCGGCCATCGTTCAATCCCTCCTTGCTCGGCCTCGCTCGCGTATCAACGGCCGACGATCCCTGCATAGCATGCAAGCTGCAAGACGCCAGCCCGCAAGCGCATAGTCCAAGACTGTTCACATATGGGCAGAAGCCCCTTCGCGGGAAATCTATTTAACGCTTACGTCAACGTCAACAAAATGCTGCAGTGCAATCTGTTTTGCGCGCCGCCGCCAAGGGCGCTAGAATGGCGGACACCTCGAAAGGACCGATCTTGACCGAACAGCCAGCCATGCCCGCGACCCGGGAGGAAGCGATCGAACTGCTTCGCTGGTATGGCGAGATCGGCGTCGACATCGGGCTGGAGGATGCGCCGATCGACCGGTTCGCCGAAGCCGAGGCGATGCGGGCCGAGGCGGCCAGACAACGCGCAGCGCGGGAGCAACAGCGCCTACAGCCGTCCGGACGGCAATCACCCGCCGCGCCGGCTACGGGCCAGGTTTCGGGCGGTCGCGCCCCGCCCCCAAGGCCGACCGCATCGCCGCCGGCTGCGAACGCCCTTGCCGATGCCGTGATGCCGAGCGAGGAAGCCGTTGCGAGTGCACGCGAATTGTCGGCCCGCGCCTCAACGCTCAGCGAATTGCGGGAGGCAATGAACGGCTTCCAGGGCTGCAATCTGCGCCTTACGGCGCGCAACCTGGTCTTCGCGGACGGCAATCCGGACGCCAAGGTGATGCTGATCGGCGAAGCGCCGGGCCGCGACGAGGACGAACAGGGCCTGCCCTTTGTCGGCCGCTCCGGCCAGTTGCTGGACCGGATGCTCGCCGCGATCGGCCTCGACCGGACATCGGTCTACATTTCCAACGTCATTGCGTGGCGACCGCCGGGGAATCGCGCGCCGACGCCGCAGGAAACCGAGATCTGTCGCCCGTTCATCGAGCGCCATATCGAACTGGCGAACCCGCATGTTCTGGTGCTGCTCGGCGCTTCCTCCAGCCGCATGCTGCTCGCCACCAACGAAGGCATTTTGCGGTTGCGCGGCCGCTGGCGCAAAATCGCCATCGCAGGTCGCGAAGTCGACACACTACCGATGCTGCATCCGGCTTATCTTCTGCGCCAACCTGCGCAGAAACGGCTGGCGTGGGGCGACTTGCTCAAGCTGAAGGCGCGCCTGGGAGCGTAGTCGCAGCGCAGGAAATTCATCGAGCCGCAAAACGGAAAACGCCAATGCGCTCGAGGCTACTTTCGCTCGCCGCCCTGCTGATCGGCACGGGGTTTCTGCTCGCCGGCGGCGGCGTGCAGTGGATATTGCTGCCGCTGCGCGCACAAATCGAGGGATTCTCGAACGATTCCATCGGCATCATCGGCATGGGCTGGGCCATCGGCTTTACCGCCGGCTGCCTGGTGGTGCCGCGCGTCGTGAAGCGCGTCGGCCATGTCCGAGCGTTCGGAGCACTGGCCGCGACCCTGTCGATCGCCATCCTGCTGAGCGGCATGCTGGTGCATCCGATCGCCTGGTTCTTTCTGCGGGCGCTTTCCGGCCTGTGCTTCTCCGGCGCCTACATGATCATCGAGAGCTGGCTCAACGAGCGCTCGACCAATGAAATCAGGGGCACCGTGTTCTCGCTCTATCTCGTGGTCGCCCAGGGCGGGATCATGGCGGGGCAATATGCGATCGTCTTCGCGCCCCCCGAATCCAACATGCCCTTCATGATCGCGGCGATCCTGTTCTCGCTGGCCCTGCTGCCGACCGCGCTCTCGCAGGTCCAGTCGCCGACGCCGCTGCGGGAGGTCAAGCTCGATTTTCGCTCGCTCTATCGCAACTCTCCGGCTGCCCTGATCGGCGTCATCCTGGCAGGGGCGATCGCGGGCGCGTGGCAGAATTTCGCGCCGGTCTATGGCGGCATGGCGGGCCTTTCGAACACGGCCATCGCGACAATGCTGGCGGCGGCCATGGCCGGATCCATCATCATCCAGTTTCCGATGGGCTGGGTTTCCGACCGCATCGACCGCCGCTATGTCCTGGTGGCGATCGGCGTCGCGGGCGCGGCGATCTGCGGCGCGGCGAGCACGCCTCAGCTGGAAGCCATCTCGGCCGGCTGGGCGTTCTTCGGCCTGATGGCGCTGATCGGAGGATTTATCTATCCGGTCTATGCCGTGCTGGTCGCCCATGCCAACGACCATGCCGACCCGGAAGACTATGTGAAGGTCTCCTCGGCCCTGCTGCTCGTCTACGGACTGGGCGGAATCGCCGGGCCGATCGTCACCGCACGGGTGATCGAATGGACAGGGATTGGCGGCCTGTTCCTCACCATCGGCGGCATCAACCTCGCCATCGCGCTCTACACCGCCTGGCGCATCACCCGGCGCAGCGCGCCGCCGGCTTCCGAGACGGTCGATTTCACCAATCTGCCGGCGGGCGCGGTGCAGACCACCCAAACGGCGGAACTGGCGCCGCTCGGCGACGAATAGGGCTCCGCCCTATTCGCGCACCGCCAGGAAGGAGCGCACGGAAACAGCCGACCATTCGGCCTGGTGCTGCGCGGCGTCCATATAGCTTTCGACGATGCGGCGGGTCAGATCGCTTGTTTCCCCCAGTTCCGCCATCACTTCCGTAGCCGCCTCTCGGGCTGCCTGCATGAAGTCGTCCGGGAATGCGCGAAGCTGGACGCCATCCTCGCGCTTCAGGCGTGTCAGCGTCTCGGCGTTCATCCATTCCGATTCGCCAAGGGCGAATATGTTCTCCGCGGCACAGGCATGCTTCAGAACCGCCTGGAGTTCTGCCGGCAGGCTGTTCCAGGCCTCGATCGAGACGAGCGCCTCGCCGGTGCCGTTGGGCTCGTGCCAGCCGGGGTGGTAGTAGAACTTGGCCGCGCGCTGGAACCCCATGGCGATGTCGGAAAACGGCCCGAGAAACTCCGTGGCGTCGAGCACACCCGATTGCAGCGCCATCAGGATCTCGCCCGGGGCAATGGTGACCGGTACGGCGCCGAGCTTCTGCATCACCAGTCCGCCGAGGCCGGGAATGCGCATCTTGAGGCCGGCGATATCGGCGACCGAATTGATTTCGCGCTTGAACCAGCCCCCCATCTGAAAGCCGGTATTGCCGGCCATGAACGGCTTGATGCCGGCAGGCGCGTAGAGTTCGTCCCAGAGCGCCTGCCCGCCGCCATGATCGATCCAGGTGATGTGCTCCAGCGGCGTGAGGCCAAACGGGCCGGCAGTGAACAATGGCGCGGCCGGCATCTTGCCAGCCCAGAACAGCGAGGCCGTATGCCCCATCTGGGCGGCGCCCGAGGCTACTCCGTCGAACACCTGCAGCGGCGGCACGATCTCGCCGGCCGCATAGACCTTGATGGTGAAACGGCCCCCCGACATCTGCGCGACGCGTTCGGCAAGGCGTTCCGCCGTGACGCCGGGACCCGGCAGGTTTTTCGGCCAGGAGGTTATCATTCGCCACTCGACGCGCGACTGGGCGATTGCCGGTGTCGCGAGCGCAGGCGCGGCCGCGCCGGCAGCGGCGATGGCGCCGAGCGCCTGACGACGGGAAAGGGTCATGATTGTCTGCTCCACCATTCGTGAAAGTGATGCACCGGCCCATGGCCGGCGCCAATGTCGAGCGTATCTGCGGCGGCGATCGCGCCGGTGAGCCAGATCTTGGCCTTGCCCACCACGTCGGCAAGTGGCAGGCCCAGAGCAAGCTTCGCCGCGATCGCAGAGGACAGGGAACAACCGGTTCCGTGGGTGTTGCGCGTGTCGATGCGCGCCGCATCTAACCATTCCTCCCGATCGGCTTCCACAAGCAGATCGCGGCTTTTCTCGCCCTCGCCATGCCCCCCCTTGATCAGCACGGCTCCAGCGCCCATCGCCAGGATCGCGCGCGCCTGCACGCGCATCGCATCCTCATCCACGGCGGGCGGCAGGCCGGTCAACCGGGCCGCCTCGAGGAGGTTGGGGGTCACCAGCGTTGCGAGCGGAAAGAGTTCGGCAACCAGCAGGGCGACTGCCTCGTCGGCGATCAGCTTCGCTCCGCTGGCGGCAACCATGACCGGGTCGAGCACCACGAAAGGCGGCCTCCAGCGGCGCAGACCCGACGCAACGGCCCGAATCGTCTCGGGGTGCGACAGCATGCCGATCTTCACCGCGTCGACGCGCAGGTCGGAAAACACCGCATCGATCTGCGCGGTGACGAAATCCGCCGGCACATCGTGAATCGCCGTCACGCCAAGCGTATTCTGCGCGGTCAGCGCGGCAATGACCGAGGCCGCGTAGACCCCATTGGCCGACATGGTCTTGATATCGGCCTGAATGCCCGCCCCGCCGCCGGAATCCGATCCGGCGATGGTCACTGCGATCGGTGTGCTCATCACGATTTCCTCGCTTCGGCGATGATCGCGGCCAATTCGCGCGTCGCCGCTGCAACGTCCGGGGCCATGAACAGCGCCGAGATGATCGCAACCCCGTCGGCTCCCGCGACGATCTGCGAGGCGGTATTGGTCGCGTCGATGCCGGCAATCGCGCCGACCGGCATCTGAGGAGCGCGGGCCCGCAATATTCCGGCCCGTTCCACCCAGCCGGCGACGCCGATCGAGGTGGGATTGTCCTTGGAAGCGGTATCGAACACGCCGCCGATACAGGCGTAATCGATCAGATCGACCGGCGCGGCGGCCGCCTCTTCGGGCGTCTTGACGCTCAAGCCGATGATCGCGTCCGGCCCCAGCAAGCGGCGCGCATCGGCGATCGCCATATCGTCCTGCCCCAGATGAACGCCCTCCGCCTCCGCGGCGAGCGCGACATCGACCCGGTCATTGACCAGCAGCGGCACGCCCGAACCGGCAATCGCCGCACGAATGGCGCGCGTCGAATCCACCATGCGACGGGTGTCTCCGACCTTGTCGCGCAATTGCAGGAGCGTCGCGCCACCCTGCACCGCCGCCGCGGCCAGTTGCGCCAGCGGGCGGCCGAGCGAGCGCTCGGGATCGAGAATGCCATAGAGGGAGACGTCGACCGGGTTCATGCGATTCCTGCCTGCTTTCGGATCGTTTCGGGTGATGTGGCGTACAGCGCATCGAGGAAGCCGGAGGCGAAACCGCCCGGCCCGGACGCCCGCTCGGCGGCGATTTCTCCGGCGACGCCGAACCAGAGCAGCGCGGCGAGCGCTCCATCGAAAGGGGTTTGCGCGCGCACGGCCAGCGCGGCCACCAGCGCGCCGAGCGCGCATCCCATCGCCACGGTGCGATCCATCAGCGGATGACCGTTGGAGACCGCGCCCCTCTCGCCGGTCGGCGCGGAGATTTCATCAACGCTGCCAGTAACGACGCGCAAGGCGGCGGGAGCCTCGGCCAGCAATCGGGCCTCGGCCTGATTGGCCTTCAGGATCATGTTTCCCTGCGACAGCAAACCGGCGGCGAAGGCGAGGCGCGGCGGCGACAGATCGCATTTGACCGGGTCGAGCACCACCGGGATGCCCCGACGCGCCGCAACGCCGGCGCAGTCGCGGATCGCGGCGCGCCTTTCCGCGTCCAGAGTGCCGAGATTGATCAACAGCGCGTCGAGGCGTTCGGTGAATTGCGGAGCCTCCTCGTGCGAGGCAGTCATGGAAGGGGATGCGCCGCACGCCAGCAGGACATTGGCGGTGAAGTTCTGCGCCACGGAATTGGTGATGCAGTGAACGCTCGCGCCCTGCTCGCGAAGCGCAATGATCGCGGCGATGGCGGGTTCGACACGGGCGTGGTCAGCGGGCATCGGCGGTCCATTGCTGTGGACAGCCGGCGCAAAGGAGCAATCGGACGGATGGGTTTCCAGCCTCATTCCCTACGCCGGCATGATCCGGATCAGGTTCAAAGAGTTGGCGCTGCGCCTCTCAGCCCGGCGCGTAGAGCCCGGGCACCTCCATGAGTCTCATTCGACATAAACCCTGCCGCGGCAGGATTCAAGTTGCAGCGAGCGTTCAGTCCGCAGCCGCCTGGATCGCCTCCCACATGCGGATCGGCACGACAGGCATGTCGATGCTCTCGATCCCATATGCGCGGTGCAGCGCATCGGCGACGGAATTCATCACCGCCGGGCATGCGCCGATTGTGCCGGCCTCGCCCGCACCCTTCATTCCAAGGGCGTTGGCTATCGACGGGACATTGCGCGTCTCGAACGAGAAGTTTGGGATGTTGACGGCAAGCGGCATCGAATAATCCATGAAGCTGGCGGTCAGGAGCTGACCGGTCTCGTCAAAGGAAACGCGCTCGTTGAGGCATTGGCCGATGCCCTGCGCGACGCCGCCATGCACCTGGCCGGCGAGCAGGATCGGGTTCACCGTCACACCGAAATCGTCGACGATGGTGTAGGAGACAACCTGCGTGGCGCCGGTTTCGGGGTCGATCTCGACCTCGCAGATATGCGTACCGTTGGGATAGGTCGCCTCGGACTGCTTGATGTCGGCGTCGGCCTTCAGATCGTCCGGGTTCCGTGCCTTGCCGGCCAGAGCCGCCAGCGTCACGAACCGGTCCGTGCCGGCGACGCGCGCCACGCCGTCGGCAAGCTCGATATCGCCGGCAGAGGCCTCCAGATCGTCCGCCGCCAGCTTCTTGAGCTTTTCCGCCAGCGCCTTGGAGGCGCTCACAACGGAGACCCCGCCCAGCGGAACCGAGCGCGATCCGCCCGTGCCGCCGCCATTCGCCAGTTCATCGGTGTCGCCCTGCCGTACCTCGACCGCGTCGATGTCGAGGCCGAAGAACTCCGCCGCAAGCTGCGCATAAGCGGTGGCGTGGCCCTGGCCGTTGGACTGGGTGCCGATCCGCAGTTCGATCGTGCCGTCCTGGCGAAGCGAGAGATAGGCAGGTTCCGAGCCGGCAAAGGCGCATGCCTCGACATAGGTCGCCATGCCGATGCCACGGATCATGCCGCGCTGCTTCGCCTCCTCGGCGCGGCTGTCGAAGTCGGCCCAACCGGCGCGCTCCATGCAAAGCGTCATGTGGCCGTCGAACTCGCCCGTATCGTACATGCGCCCGCCGGGCGTGGTGTAGGGCATCTGCTCGGGCTGAATGAAGTTGCGCCGGCGGATCTCCTCGCGCGACAGGCCCATGTCGCGGGCGCATTTGTCGACCAGACGCTCGATCAGATAGGCAGCCTCGGGACGGCCGGCGCCGCGATAGGCGTCTGTCGGCGTCGTGTGGGTGTAGACCCCGCGCACATTCACCGCCATTTTCGGGATGTCGTAGACGCCGGTCGTCATGGAGACGCCAAGAACGGGGATGATCGGGCCGTACTGGTGCAGATAGGCCCCCATGGCGGCGATCAGGTCGACATCGATCGCAAGGAACTTGCCGTCCTCGTTCATCGCCATGCGCGCCACGGCGATGTTGTCGCGGCCGTGGGCGTCGGCGACGAAATGTTCGCTACGGTCCGAGGTCCATTTCACCGGCCGACCAAGCCGCTTGGCCGCTTCGAGCGTCAAGGGGTATTCGCGATAGGCGAAGGATTTGGTGCCGAAGCCGCCGCCGACATCGGCGGGGCGGACATGCAGCTTCTCCAGCGGCACGCCCATCACGGTCGCGAGGGTCTTCTGCATGCCGTGCACACCCTGCGAACAGACCACGACCGACCAGCGATCTTCCGCC
>JAUIBM010000072.1 GCA_030428345.1 Alphaproteobacteria bacterium
CTTGCCCACATACAGCGCCTTGCCGCGCAGGTCGCAGAAGATGCACGCGACCGGTTGCCCGCTTTCGAAGACCGCGAACACCCGCTCTTTCGCAGCCTTGGCGGCAAGGCTCTCCGGCGTCAGGCGCAGCGCCGAGGAGGGTGGGTCGATGACGCCCTGCATCGACGCGAAGGCCGAGAGCACCAGTTCGAGCAGGCGCTCCCAGTCGCGGAAGGAGGCGTCGAGCGCGACGATTTCGACGCTGACAGAGGTCGCGGAAGGGATTTCACCACTCACCGCGCCCGCTCGTAGCGCATCGTGTCGAAGCGGCAGGCGCGCGCGTCATAAAGGATCATCCGGCCGGCCAGGGTGTCGCCCGCGCCGGTGATTTCCTTGATCACCTCGATCGCTTGCATCGAGCCCATGACGCCGGTGAGGGCGCCGAGGACGCCTGCCTCCGCGCAGGTAGGCAGCGCGCCTTCCGGCGGGCGCGAGGGGAAAAGATCGCGATAGCGCGGATAGGGATTGCCCTGCGGATCGTTCTCGAACGGCTTCAGCGTCGTCAGCGATCCGTCGAACTGGCCCACCGCGGCCGAAACCAGCGTGATCTTCAGGTCCTCGCACAGATCGGCGAGGGCGTAGCGGGTGCTGAAATTGTCCGACCCGTCCGCGACGATGTCGTAAGTGGACAGCAGCGCGTAGGAATTGCTGTCGGTCAGGCGTACCGGCCAGGGCTCGACGCCGACATGGGGATTGATGCGCGCGACGGCGGCGCGGGCGCTTTCCACCTTGCCTTTGCCGAGCGAGCCGGTGTCGTGAATGATCTGGCGCTGCAGGTTGGACAGCGAGACCCTGTCGTCATCGGCAATCCCGATCGTGCCGACTCCCGCGGCGGCGAGATAGGCGATCAGCGGCGATCCAAGCCCACCCGCACCGACCACCAGCACGCGGGCGGATTTGAGCTTCTGCTGCCCGGCGCCGCCGATATCGGCGAGCACGATATGGCGGGCATAGCGCTCCAGCTCCTCACTATCCAGCATTTCCGGCCTCCCCTTTCACGGTTCCTCCCGCTACATGGCAATAAAGGGCCCGATCGCCAAGAGCGGAGAATAGCGATCGATCGGTTCCGGTCATCCAGGCCTGGCAGTCCAGCGCATCGATCCGGTCGAAAAGCGCCGCCCTGCGGCGCACGTCAAGATGCGCGGCGATTTCGTCCAGAAGAAGGATAGGCGCATGGCCGGCAAGATCGGCCACGAGACGCGCATGGGCGAGCAGGATTCCGACGAGCAGGGCCTTCTGTTCCCCGGTCGAGCAAAATTGCGCCGGCATCGCCTTGGGCCGGTGGCTGACCGCGAGATCGGAGCGGTGCGGGCCTTCCAGCGTCCGTCCGGCTGCCGCGTCCGCCCTGCGCGAAGCCGCCAGCCGATCGCGATAGCCGTCCTCGAGTTCGGCCGCCGCCGTCTCCGGCGCGAGCGTCTCCAGGCTGCCGCGCAATTCCAGCAGGGCGTCGGGAAAGGGCGAATCGGGATCGGCGGAACGCACGATAACCCCGGTCAGCAGGCTGACCAGCTCCAGGCGCGCAAGCGCGATCGCCACGCCGGTGTCGACCATCTGCGCCTCGATCGCATCGAGCCAGGCGCGGTCGGGAGCCGGATCGGAGAGCAGGCGGTTGCGCGCCCGCATCGCCTTCTCGAAATCGGCCACCCGCCGCCCATGCGCCGGGTCGATGGCCAGCACCAGCCGGTCGACGAATTTCCGCCGGTCGGAGGCCGCGCCCGTGAACAGCCCGTCCATGGCGGGCGTCAGCCAGACGATCCGCGCATGCTCCAGGAATTCCTCCGCGGTTCGTGCGGCGGCGCCATTGATGCGGGCGCGCCGCTGCGATTCCGGCCCCAGAGCGGTCTCTACAACGCCCGTCCCCAGCGTCGCAGGCCCGGCGGCGCCCTCGATCTCGGCATAGACCGACCAGGCGCCATTGCCCGGCGAGCGGGCGACTTCCTCCAGCGTGGCGCGGCGCAGGCCGCGCCCCGGCGTCAGAAAGGAAACCGCCTCGAGCAGATTGGTCTTGCCGGCTCCGTTCTCGCCGGTCAGCACGACATGGCGGCGGTCGCAATCGAGCCGCGCGCGCTCGAAATTGCGAAACGAGGCCAGCTTCAATTGCGTCAGGTGGACGCGGGACATTGCAGTTTCCCCGCGCGCTCCAGGTTCACACGCGCATCGGCATCAGGACATAGATCGCGCCGGATTGGGAGGAATCGCGGATCAGCGTCGGCGAACCGGAATCGGCCAGCATGAACACGGCCTCCTCGCCGGAAAGCTGGCCGGTAATGTCGAGCAGATAGCGCGAATTGAAGCCGATTTCCAACGGTTCGGCCGAGTAGCCGACAGGCAGTTCCTCGGTGGCGCTGCCGGAGTCGGGATTGTTGACGGTCAGCACCAGATTGCCTTCGCCCAGCTGCAGCTTCACGGCGCGTCCGCGCTCGGAGGAGATGGTGGAAACCCGGTCGACGGCGCTGGCGAAGGAGGCGCGGTCCATGACCAGCTCGCGGTCATTGCCGGTGGGGATGACGCGGTTGTAGTCGGGGAAGGTGCCGTCGATCAGCTTCGAGGTCAGGACCACCGGGCCGACATTGATGCGGATCTTGGCTTCGGACAGTTCGATCGACACCACGGCCTCAGGGTCTTCGATCAGCTTCTGAATCTCGCCGACCGCCTTGCGCGGGATGATGACGCCCGGCATGCCCTCGCACCCGGACGGCGCCTCGATCTGGGCGCTGGCCAGACGATGCCCGTCGGTCGCGACGGCGCGCAGCATAAGCTTTCCGTCCTGCTCGACCGAATGGAGATAGATGCCATTGAGATAATAGCGCGTTTCCTCGGTCGAGATGGCGAACTGCGTATGCTCGATCAGGCCCTTGAGCTGGGCCGAGGCGATGCGGAACCGGTGAGAGAACTCGCCTGTGGCGATGTCCGGGAAATCGCTTTGCGGCAGCACCTGCAGCGTGAAGCGCGAGCGCCCCGACGTGACCTTGAGGACGCCGGCCTCCGGATCGATGGCGAGCATGACTTCCGCGCCATCGGGCAGCTTGCGCACGATGTCGTGCAGCATGTGGGCCGCCACGGTGATGGCGCCCGGCTGGTCGACCGCCGCCTCCACCGTCTCCACGATTTCCACGTCGAGATCGGTTGCCTTCAGCATCAGCGAGGCGCCGTCCGCCCGCATCAGCACGTTGGACAGGATCGGAATCGTGTTTCGCCGTTCCACGACCCGGTGGACATGGTTAAGCGACTTAAGAAGATTCGATCTTTCAATCGTGACGCGCATGGAACTCTACTCTCGCTTCGGTCGCCCGCCGCCCGGTTCCCCTGGTCTGCGCCCATTCGCAGGCCGTTTGCCGGCGGCATTCGGCCGGGGATCGCCACCTTGCTTTTCGCAAGCGCCGCGATGCAACCCGGGTCCGTAACCTGATCAAAAACGGGACGTTTTGCAAGCACTTGGCGCGCCCGCGTAACCCGGATTTGACGCCATTGGGCGCTTTGCAGGGGAAAAGCGGCAGAGCCCGGCGGGGCCGCGCGTCTAAATCCGGTTTAGTCCAGGATCAGACGCTTGAGCAGCTCGATCTCATGGGCGAGCTTCTGATCCTTTCCGGCGAGATCCTCGATCTTTCGCACGGCGTGCAAGACCGTTGTGTGGTCCCTGCCGCCAAAGCGCCGGCCGATTTCCGGCAGCGAGCGCGGCGTCATGATCTTCGCCAGATACATGGCGATTTGCCGGGGGCGCACGATGACGCGGGTGCGCCGGTTGGAAAGCAGATCGTTCTTGGAAACGTTGAACTGGCGTGCGACGACGCGCTGGATATCCTCGATGCGTACCCGGCGCACATCGGTCGTGCGCACCAGATGACCGAGCATCTTGTCCAGTTCCTCGAAGGTCATCGGACCTTCGGCGAAGCGGTGCTGGACCAGCAACTGATTGAACGCGCCTTCCACGTCGCGCCCGCTGGTCGTCACCTGGCGGGCGACGTAGTGGCGGATGTCCTCGGGAATGTCGAGCTGCGGCTGTTCGGCCCGGGCTTCCTCGTAGCGGGCGTTGAGGATCGCCTTGCGCACTTCATAGTCCGGCGCCTCGATTTCCAGCGTCACCCCGCCCTTGAGCCGGGAGCGCACGCGCTCGTCCAGGCTTTCGAGTTCCGCGGGCGGGCGGTCGGCTGCGACAACGACCTGGCGGGCGCTGTCGATCAGCTCGTTGAGCAGATGACAGAATTCGGCCTGGATCGCCTTGCCCTGCAGGAACTGCATGTCGTCGATCAGCAGAAGGTCGATGTCGCGCAGCGATTCCTTCAAGGAAAGCGCCGTGTGGTCGCGAATGGCGGCGGCGAAGCGCCACATGAAATATTCGGCGGTCAGGTACAGCACCTTCTTGCGTGCGTCGCGTCCGCGCGCCTCCCAGGCGACAGCCTGCAGCAGATGCGTCTTGCCAAGGCCGACCGAGGCATGGATGAACAGCGGGTTGAAGCGGACGGACCCCTGATCCTCCTCCGCCACCGAGCGGGCGGCGGCGCAGGCGACCCGGTTCGACTTGCCCTCGATGAAATTCGCGAAAGTGTGGCGCGCGTCGAGCGGCGAGCCGGCAAAGCCCTGTTTTCGATCGGGGATCGGCGAGCGCTGGGGCGGGCGCGGCGCTGCGGGCGTGGCGCGGGCAGGCTCCGCCGGGGAGGCGTCGGCCTGCGGCTTGTCGTCGTCCTCCTCGACCAGGCGAATGTCGCGCCGGCGCACGGCGCTGCGCACGGCCAGGTCGACGCGCAGGACGCCCATGTTCTCTTCCTGCCAGAGTTCGCCCATCACATCCCGGTAATGCGCATTGATCCAGATCTTCAGGAAGGCGGTGGGAACCGAATAAAGCGCCACGCCTCCGGCGATGTCTTCCAGTTTGATCCGGCCGAACCAGCTGTTGAACACTTCCGAGCCCAGGCGCGCCTGAAGCTTCGCCATCACTCGTGCATTGTGCTCGTCATCGCCGCCGCGCGCCGGGCGACCCTTGCTGGTCGGCATGTTCATTTCTCCGCATGGTGATTTCGTCAATTTGCCCGATCCCGCCGCAGTGGCGGGCAAGGCCTTGCGCAGATCGGTAACGCCGGTCAGCCGGACGCCGGGCGTCGTTCCCGCCGGATGCGCCGCAACCGCATGTATCGAACCCGTCTGCGCCATCGTCTACCGTTCTCCTTGCCTGTTTCTGTCAATTTTCGTGTCCGCGCCGTCGGTGAGGATCACCCTGTCGGCGCGATATGCCCGGCCTTCAACCCTGCATCCATGGCAGGCCGTCATGCTTCCACCCCTCCACCGCGCCGCGATGGCCGCTGGAATCGCGCGCGCCCTCGAAGCCGCCGGCGACATTATAGGCGGCGGAAAATCCCGCCGCGGTCAGCGCCGCCGCGGCCGACGCGCTGCGCGCGCCCGAGCGGCAAATGCACAGCAATGGCGCGTCCTTGCCAACCCCGAGGCGCTGCAATTGCGACGACACCGCCTCCACGAAGGCGGCGTTCACCGCCATCGAAGGATAGTTCTGCCAGTCCACAAGCAGCGGTTCCTTGCCGATCGCGGTGAGCATCGGCACGCCGACGAAATTCCATTCCGCCGATGTGCGTACATCGATCAATTGCGCCGCCGGGTCGGCCGAGAGCATTTCCCATCCTTCGCCGCAACTTATGTCGCCCGCATAGCTCATCAGACAATACCCTCTCGTCCGCAGACACGCAGTGCCTACGCCTTCTTACGCCACGATACGCTCACGAAGCCCGGCAAACGGGTCGATTGCATGAAAGCCCGCCATCTGGACGAGAGGCGGGCGAAGACCTTTCGATCTTACAAAAGCGGATCTTGCCGGGTATCATTCCGCCAGACAAAGGCAAGCCGTTGCCCGACAAACGTGTCGTCGGGATGCTTCAGGCCTACCCATTGAACTGGGCGGAACGGATACCAAGCGCCCCCCGCTTGCCGTTCTGAGGTCAACTTACACAGCGGCACCGCGCGGTTCAACTCGACACTGCCAAGAAAGCGTCGCCACCGATGAAGCGGCACCAGGTGCACCCCCGAAACAGCCTTCAAACCGCGGCGCAACCGCTTGTGAATCAATGTGTTTCACGCGAAGCGCTGCGGGGGGCCGTCCGGAGGGGTTGCGACAATTTTATTTTTTGGCCGTTTTGATCTTGACGCGCCAAAACAAAGGACAATTTCCGGCGGCCGTTTTGGTCGGTCGCGACCCATGGGTAAGTTATTGATTTAAGAGGAATGTTTTGTGGCGGAATATTTTCCGCGCCGTCTTTGCGAGGGGCCGGAAAGCGGCTTCGATTCCGGGTCGCAAGTCAAGCCGGCAAACAAAAAAACCCGGCGCGAGCCGGGTTTTTTGAAGATGCCGTGACAAAAAAGTTCAGGCTTCGATACGTTTCACGCTGGCGGCCAGACGGGACACCTTGCGGGATGCCGTGTTCTTGTGAAGCACGCCCTTGGTGACGGCGCGCATGATCTCGGGCTCGGCAACCTTGAAGGCTTCCTGGGCCGCCTTCTTGTCGCCGGAGGCGACTGCCTCCTCGATCTTGCGGATATAGGTGCGGACGCGCGAGCGGCGCGTCTTGTTGACCGCCGTGCGGCGTTCGATCTTGCGTGCGGCTTTTTTCGCCGACGGTGTATTGGCCATGGTCGGGACCTTCCGGATTGTCGCTTTCTCTCGCCGCCGGCTTTGTCATTTTCAAGCCCCACCGGCAAGACCTGCTGGAAATGCAGGACCGAAACGGGCAAAAACGACAGGCGGCCCGCAGGCCGCCGCCGAGACTGAAGTCAGCCGCGGTCTATACAGCGGGCTCCCGCTTGCGTCAACGCTCATTCGGGAGAACATTTTCCGCGTTCAGCGCTGGCAGGACGCGCAGAAAAAGGTCGAGCGTCCCGATTGGACCATCCGGTTGATCGTGCCGCGGCATCCGGGTCTGCGGCAGGGTTCGCTCTCGCGGTCATAGACGTTGAAGCTGTGCTGGAAATAGCCGAGCGATCCATCGGTCAGCCGATGATCGCGCAAGGTCGAGCCACCCGCCTCGATCGCGCGGGCGATGACCTCGCGGATCGCCTGCGCCAGGCGCCCGCAGGCGGCCCCCGGCGAGCCGTCCGCCCTGACGATCGAGCCTGCGGCGCGGGAAGGCGACAGGCGCGACGCCCACAACGCCTCGCAGACATATATATTGCCGAGGCCGGCGATCAGACTCTGGTCCAGCAGCGCCGCCTTGAGCGGGGTGGCCTTGCCGGCGAAGAGACGCGCAAGGAGCGCGCCATCGAGGGCGTTTCCGGTTGGCTCGACGCCCAGCGAGCGGAAGCGCGGATGCGTTTCCATCTGCGCCCGCTCGATGAGATCCATATAGCCGAAGCGCCTCGGGTCGTTATAGACGACGCGCGCAACCCCGCCGGCCCTGGGGGAAAGCTCGAACACCACATGGTCATGCGCCGGCGCGGTGCTGCGCTCGTGGTGGAACGCCCCCGGCGCCTCCTCGCCCGCACCCTGTTCGACCCGGAACGAGCCCGACATGCCCAGATGCATGGTCAGCACCTCGCCGCCGTCGATGTCGGCGAGCAGGTATTTGGCGCGCCGTGAGAGCGCCGTGATGCGCTTTCCGGTCAGCCTTTCGACAAAGCGGGGAGGGAATGCGAAGCGCAGGTCGGCGCGGCGCGTCTCCACGCGGGCGATCACCGCGCCCTCCATGACGGGGGCGAGGCCGCGGCGAACGGTTTCAACTTCCGGCAGTTCGGGCATGGCGTTTTCGGGCGCGACGGTTCTGCATGCGTCGACAGCGCGTGGCGCGCGCCCTTTTCCTTTCGACGCGTTTCCATTAGAGCCATTTGCATGCGCGCCCAAGGGGCGCTGAGCAGGAAAGGCGAATCCATGTCACAGGCGAGAGCCTCGAGGCCCGAGGAAATGAGCCGCTCCTATGGCTATCGCGAGGTTGGCGAAGGCGAGAAGCAGCCCTTGGTCGATTCCGTTTTCCACCGCGTCGCCAGCCGCTACGACCTGATGAACGACGCGATGTCAGGCGGCATGCACCGGGTCTGGAAGAACGCCATGGTGGCGCGGGTCAATCCGCCGCGCCGGCCCGGCTGGAGGTCGGTGGACGTTGCCGGCGGCACCGGCGACATCGCCATGCGCATCGTGGAGAAGTCGGACCGGAACGCGCAGGTGACCGTCTTCGACATCAACGGCTCCATGCTTGAGGTGGGGCGCGAGCGCGCGCGCAAGCGCGGCCTGGGCGCCAATCTCGATTTCGTCGAGGGCAATGCCGAGGCGCTGCCTTTCGAGACCGGGTCCTTCGACGCCTATACGATCGCGTTCGGCATCCGCAATGTGCCGCGCATGGACCGGGCGCTGGAGGAGGCGTTGCGGGTTTTGAAATTCGGCGGCCAGTTCCTTTGCCTGGAGTTCAGCCAGGTGGACCTGCCGGTGCTGGACCGGGTCTACGAGCAATGGTCGACCCACGCGATCCCGCGCCTGGGCGGAATTCTCGCCAAGGATGAGGAACCCTATCGCTATCTGGTGGAATCGATCCGTCGCTTCCCGGACCAGGAGCGGTTCGCAGGGTTCATCCGCGAGGCCGGGTTCTCGCAGGTCGGCTATCGCAATTTCACCGGCGGGGTTGCGGCGCTGCATTGGGGCTACAAGCTTTGAGGCGAACCACGCCCCGGGTCATGCTGTCATGAGCACGCCCGGCGCCCTGCTGGCGCTGGCGAGAGCCGGCTTCGTGCTGGCGCGCGAAGGGGTCATCTCCGCGCTTCCCGGCGAAGGCGTCCCGCCGGCAGCGCTGGCGGTGCAGCGCATGGCCCGGCTGATCGAGCGGCGCGGACTGGCGCGCGAAGGCCGGGCGGAGCGTCTGTCGCGCGCGCTCAACCGGTTGGGGCCGAGCTGGGTCAAGCTGGGTCAGTTCCTGGCGACCCGGCCGGACGTTGTCGGCAAGGAACTGGCCGGCGATCTTGAATCGCTGCAGGACCGCGTGGCGCCCTTCGAAATCGCGATTGCTCGCCAGACCATTGAGGGCTCGCTCGGCGTTCCGTGGCAGACCGCCTTTTCCGAATTCGGCGACGCCGTAGCCGCGGCCTCGATCGCCCAGGTGCACAAGGCGCGGCGGCGGCGCGACGGGGTCGAGGTCGCCGTCAAGGTGATCCGCCCCAATGTGCGCGGCCGGTTCCGGGCGGACCTGCAGACCTTCTACGCCGCGGCGCACCTGCTGGAGCGTTTCGTGCCGCACATGCGTCGCCTGCGCCCGGTCGCCGTGGTCGACACCCTCGACCAGTCGGCGCGCATCGAGATGGATCTGCGCCTTGAGGCCGCGGCCTTTTCCGAGATTGGCGAGAATACCGAAAGCGATCCGGGCTTCCGCGTTCCCGGCGTCGACTGGGAACTGACCGGGCGCGACTGCCTGACCATGGACTGGGTCGACGGGATCAAGCTTTCCGACACCGCCGGCATCCGCGCCGCGGGCCA
>JAUIBM010000645.1 GCA_030428345.1 Alphaproteobacteria bacterium
GCAGCAATCCGCGCGCCTGTTTCCCTGAATGCCAGGCAATGCTGAGATTCTTTTCCCGACCAATCCAGAACGCAGTCCCGCAGCAACTTTATGGCGCGGTTATGGCGCAGTCGAGAGACCCCCAATTCTATCTCGACCTTGGCGTTCCTGACACCGTTGTCGGCCGTTTCGATATGGTCTGCCTGCATGTCTATTTGCTGTCGCGCCGCCTGGCGGGGGAGGGCGACCCGAAGGCCGCCGCCATTTCGCAGGCCGTGTTCGACGAGTTCACCGCCGGTCTTGAAACCGCGTTGCGTGAACTGGGCGTGGGCGACACCAGCGTGCCCAAGCGGATGAAGCGCATGGTTAGGGGCTTCTACGCCCAGATCGAGGTGTTCGGAAAGGCGCTTGATGCAGGCGACGCGGAGCGCTTGCGCGAGGCGGTAGAGGCGCGCTTTGTCGAGACCGCCGCCGCTGGAAAGGGGCGCGATCTCGCCGGATACATGATTTCGGCAGCTGGCCATCTGGCTGCCCAGAGCTTTTCCGCCATTGCCGGCGGGAGATTGACCTGGCCGGCGGTGCGGCCGCGGCAGGCCTTGGACATGGGGGCGAAGTCGGTGGGAGGCGGCGGATGAAACCAACCGGGATCCCGCGCTTCGAACTGGTTGCCGCGACGCTTCCCGCTTCGGGATTTGTCGCCACGATGCGGCCCGATGAAGCCGAACGCGCGGCCATCGCCCGAATGCTCGGCGTCACGAGCTTCGATATGCTGGAAGCCGATCTGGTGGCGCGGCGCTGGCGGCGCGACGGGGTCGAGGTGACGGGAGAGATCCGCGCAAGGCTCGAGCAGCCTTGCGTTGTTTCGCTGGAGCCGGTGGTGCAGGAGCTTTGCGAATCGGTGCGGGCGACCTTCCTGCCGGCAGGCTCGAAGGGGTTGCAGCCCAAGGCGCCTTCGGAAATGGAGCTGGTGATCGATCCCGAGAGCGAGGATCCGCCGGAGCCGTTCGAGGGCGACAGCATCGATCTCTGGACGGTTGCGATCGAATGGCTCGCCCTTTCCATCGACCCGTTTCCGCGTTCGCCGCAGGCCCGCATGGCGACGGTTGAGACGCCGGAGGAGCCGCCGGAAGCGGCTGGAAAGCAATCGCCATTCGCCGCCCTTGCGCGCCTGAAGACATCCTCGGATTAGGTCCGAGCGTGAGAATTCGGTTCAGTGAGGCCATTCCGCGATTGTCCGGCTTGTTCAAATCGCTATTGTCCGCTCGAAATGTATCGACTAACTCCTCGTGCCTGCCTCGGCGCCATTTCGGCACAGGGCCGCTACCAGCTCGGATCGGATGACCGCAAGCCTCACAGTATCGATTGACGCGATGGGCGGCGACCATGGCCCGTCAGTGGTCCTGGGCGGCGCTGCGCTTGCGTTGGAGCGCAATCCGGGACTGCGCTTCCTGCTGTTTGGCGATGAGACGCAGGTGCGTCCGGTGCTCGACCGCCTGCCGGCGCTGCGCGACGTCTCGCAATTGCGTCACAGTGACGTATCGATCGCCATGGATGACAAGCCGAGCCAGGCCCTGCGCCATGGACGGGGCAAGTCGGGCATGTGGCAGGCGATCGACGCGGTGCGCGCCGGCGAGGCCCAGTTCTGCGTTTCGGCGGGCAATACGGGCGCGCTGATGGCGATGTCGCGGTTCTGCCTTCGCACCATGGAAGGGGTTGAGCGCCCTGCCATGGCCGCGCTTTGGCCGACGACTAAGGGCGAGAGCGTGGTCCTCGACGTCGGCGCCAATGTCGGCGCGGACGCCGGCCAACTCGTCGACTTCGCGGTCATGGGCGCGGCGATGGCGCGGGCGCTGTACGACCTGGATCGCCCGACCGTTGGCCTGCTCAATGTCGGCGTCGAGGAGGTCAAGGGCCAGGAAGAGG
>JAUIBM010000646.1 GCA_030428345.1 Alphaproteobacteria bacterium
GCGCGGAGTTCGCCGTACCAGGCCGACAGCCCCGCTACCGTCAGGATCGGGTATTCGCCGCCCCGCCCGGGCTTGGAAAAGAGGCTTCCCTTACGCACCGAGATAGACACGTTTCACCTCCGGCGTCTCGATGACCTCTTCGGGCCGTCCCTGCGCGATGATCCGCCCGCCCGCAAGCGCCAGCAGGCGGTCTGTGGCGCGCATCATCGTCTTCATCACGTGCTCGATCCACACCACGGTGATCGGCCCTTCCAACCAGCGTGTGGAATTGCAGATTCGCACCTGGGACATGCACAACATCGCCGAATTCGGCGTCGCCGCGCATACGCTGTACAAGGATGGCGTCAAGGTGGACGGCAAGGATCCGGTGACCAACGCCTACCAGACCTTGCGAAAGACGATCGCCCAGTTGGCCGAGGGCCTGAACCCCGAGGAATTCCTCGAACATACCAAGCTCGAACTGTTTTTCGACCAGGTCTTCTGCTTCACCCCGAAAGGCCGGATCATCGCCCTTCCCAAGGGCGCGACGCCGATCGATTTCGCCTATGCGGTTCACACCGACATCGGCAATACCTGCGTCGGCTGCAAGATCAACGGCAAGATCATGCCGGTGATCACCGAACTGCAGAATGGTGACGAGGTGGAGATCATCCGCTCCAAGGCGCAGACGCCGCCCGCCGCCTGGGAATCCGTCGTGGTGACCGGCAAGGCGCGGGCAGCGATCCGCCGCGCCACGCGCGAGGCGATCCGCAAGCAGTATTCCGGCCTGGGCATGCGCATTCTGGAACGCACCTTCGAACGCGCCCAGAAGCAGTATTCGCGCGATTTTCTGGTGACCGCGCTGCCCCGGCTTTCTCGCGACAGCGTCGACGATGTGCTTGCCGATGTCGGGCGGGGCGAGCTCGCCTCGCTGGATGTGCTTCGCGCGGTCTATCCCGACTTCAAGGATGAGCGGGTCAACCACGTTCCGACCAAGCTTGAGGAGGGCTGGTTCGGCCTCAAGGCCGGAGCCGGCATGCTGTTCCAGGTTCCCGGCGCGCGCGGCAAGGACAAGGCGAAGCGCGCGGAAGGCTCGGCCATTCCCATTCGCGGCGTGGGCGGCGATCTGCCCGTGCGTTTCTCGCCGCAGGGCGGCGCGGTTCCCGGCGACCGGATTGTCGGCATCATCACCGCGGGCGAGGGGATCACGATCTACCCGATCCAGTCGAGCGAGTTGAAGCAGTTCGATGACCAGCCCGATCGGTGGCTGGATGTGCGGTGGGACATCGAGGCCGGAAATGGCGAGCGATTCCCGGCGCGTTTGCGCCTCTTGGCCATCAACGAGCCGGGTTCGCTCGCAACGATTGCCGAGGTGATGGCGCATAACGACGCCAATATCGAGAACCTGACCATGCAGCGCACGGCGCCCGACTTCATGGAAATGGTATTCGACATCGAGGTCTGGGATCTGAGCCACCTGACACGCATTAGCCGCCAGCTTGCGGCAAAGCCGGAAGTCAGCAAGGTGGAGCGCATCGTCGGTTGAGAAGGGCTCGGAGCCCGTGCCCGGCAAGGGCAGGGTCGAGCTTCGCCCGGCATCGTCTCTCTGCGGCAATGCGTCGGGAGACGGCGATCGCCGCACGCCGAATCGGCCGGACGGCGGCGTCGATTTGCGCGTCCGGTCGACTGCCCTGGAAGAAAATGGGGCGCCGCCCTCGCTCGCCGACCGGCTTCCGCCGCATTTGGTGACTATCTGCGCGAAAAGGCCGGGTAGCCGGCATTCGCAGGGCGTGTCGTGACGGCAACCTCCGGTTAACCGGCGTAGCGCAGGATCGCCGGCGAACGGATGTGAGCCAGCGCTTGATCGCCGGCCGTATCCGCTTCATGATCTTTGGCGTTTGCAGCCTTCGGGCCTTGCA
>JAUIBM010000647.1 GCA_030428345.1 Alphaproteobacteria bacterium
GAGCGCGATGTGCTCGCCTGGACGGCGGAGGGCTATTCCAGCGAGGCGGTGGCGGCGCGCATGGGCCTTACCGCGTCGGCCGTCAATTACCACATCACCAATTGCTGCCGGAAGCTTGGGGCAGGCAACAAGATCCAGGCCGTGGCGCTGGCGATCCGGCGCAACCTGATCTGAGGTCGCCCCGGTCGTTCAGACCGGAATGCCCTCGATCCAGGTTCCGGTAACCCGCACGGCTCCGGGCGCAAGCGGCGAATTGTCCAGCAAGGCGAAATCGGCCGCCCGGCCGACCGCGATGACGCCCGATATTTGGTCCACGTCGCCCTGCCCGGCAGCATGCGCGGTCAGGCGACGCAAGCACTCCAGGCGCTTGTCGCCCTCCGAGCATTCCTCGAACATCGCGCGGATTACCGATGGTGGTTCGGCGCCGGGTTCGGGCAAACGGACCAGGCCGACGCCACCCAGCAGCGCCGATTGCCTTTCATCCGGTACAACATTGGTCTCGATGCGATGGCGCTTGCCGCCCCCGGCAGGAGGCAGAGCCAGTCCGGCGCAAAGCTCCGCCACCCTGTCCAGATCGCCGGGGTCCCCGACACCGCGAAAGACGATGCGCCAGCCCGCCCGATCGAGCGCGAGAACCTCGCCCTCCAGATCGTCGGATTGATCACGCAGATCGACCAGGGCGGACGAAACGCAAAGCATCGTCGGATCGAGTTCGGACGGCAGCGCGCCGTCCCATTCCTCCCGCAGGCGTCGATGCGCGGCGCCATGCAGACGCGCCCGGCGCCGGCCGCGCATGACCGAAGACGCGGCCGCGATCTCGAACGAACCAGCCAGGGAGCCCAGTTCGCGATCCACCAGCGTCGTGTAGCCATCCGGCGCGGCGCGCTCGACCGTTGCGGAAAGCAATCGGGTCAGGGTCTTGACGGTGTGACCTGAGTCATTCGCCAGCGGCCTCACGAAGCCGGCCATGTCCTCGACGCGCAGAAAATCGCCGCATTGCTCCTGCGCGGCCATGGCGGCCGCGCCCTCTCCGCGGGCGAGCATGGCCGGATTTGCGTAGCCGTCTTCTCTTCCTTCCGGCCAGATCGCAATCGGCGTCTCACCGAAGACCTCGCTCACGAGGCCGAGCAGGGCTGGATAATCAAGGTCGAGGCCGTTCCCTTGCCTTACCTTGATGAACAGGGGCTGGGCGAACAGCGAGGTGACGATCGAATGCGCGAGCTGGCATCTCAGATCGCCATCCGCGCTTTGCGGATCGAGGACCTGCCAGTCGAGAAGATCGACCGGATCCTTGGGGATCTGCGACATCACGAAGCCCGGCACGACGGCTTGGCCATCGAGATCCATCATCCTTGTGCACCGGCCCTTGTGCGGCAGCACCTCATCAAGCGCGCCGACGGATTGCACCAAGCCGTTGCGCACCGAAATCGCGGCGGCGAGGCGCGCGCCGTCCATGGTCACGATGTCCCCGCCGCGCAGGATGACGTCGGCCGGGCCTTGCAGCGGGTCGGAGGGCGCGAGCGTGGCGCGCGGGCGGGCATAGCCCAGCCCGGCGGCCCCGCCCGAGGCGCAAAACAGGCACATGCGATCGCTGCTCCAGGTCGGCGGACCGCGCCATCAAAGAAACGGCGCGGTCCGGGGTTTGTATGGCCTACTTGATGGCGACCACGTTGACCGGCGCGCCGGTTCCCTTGTGAACTTTCAGGGGAGCGGCGACATAGAGGAAGTCCCACTGGCCATCGGAATGGCAGTCCTTGGCCAGCACCTCGAAATTGCAGATCTCGTTGAAAGTGATGCCGAGATTGCGCATCAGGGCGCCCGGCAGCAAGCCTGCTTCGGTCAAGACCTGAAAGCCGTTGCAGATCCCCAGAACGGCGGTCCCAGCTTCGG
>JAUIBM010000073.1 GCA_030428345.1 Alphaproteobacteria bacterium
CGGCTGATGTCATAGACGAGAACCAAGGTGAAATCGACGCTCCCAGACTGCACGTCCTCAATGAGCTGCCTGAGCGCATCACGGCCTTCTATCTTGAGGCCGCTTTTCCCAGCGTCGGCATAAGTTCTGACGATCTCTATTCCGCGTGCTTCGGCATATTGCTTGATCGCGTCGGACTGGTTTTCGGTCGAATATTTTTGATGGTCCGTTGACATGCGGACGTATTCGGCAGCCCGAAGAGGACGTTCAAGCTGCCCTGACCGATCATCGTAAAGTCGCTGGCCCGTCACATTACGCCCTCCCGAAATTGCCTGCGGCGGTCCCGGGAGACCTACCGCCGCAGCGCATGACGGGCCTCTGCCGCCACTCCGCACGGAAACCAGTTTAGCTGCGGAGAAAACGGAAGATGTTGCCGAAAAAGGGCAGGAAATTTCCCCTATGGACAGGCGTTCTTGGCGGACGCGACACCTACGCGCAGACCATCGCCGAGCTGCTGCGCAAAGAACACGGAGACAGTCGCCGTGCGATCAAGCAACTCATGCGTCAGACGGATGCGAGCGAGAGAACCGTCAAGCACTGGCTTTCAGGGCAGCACGGGCCGGATACGGTGTATTTCCTGCGCCTGGTGGTCTCGTCGCCTGTCATCAGGGCCTTCGTTCTGGGCCTGCTAGAAGGCCCAGCAGCGATCCCGTTGACCGGCCCGGTGGACCGCATATCTCTCGCCAGAGCCCGTGAAGCCTATGTGGCCGGCGAAGCCGCTGGCGGACATTCAGCGACGGGTTCGCGAAAAAATGACCCTGAACGTGTCCCTGAACGCGACCCTGTAAATGTCCCTGATCTGGCAGAAATCAACGAGCGACAACGCTGGTTTCTGGGCCGAGTCGTCGAGGGTCGATGCGATGCCAAGGAGATTGCGGCAGTTTGGGCAGTCAGTCTGAAAACCGCGCGACGGGACATCGCTGCGCTCAAAGCGGCAGATCTCATATGCTATATTGGATCACCGAGGAAAGGGCGGTATCGCAAGACGACTGGATAGCTAGAATCCTGGTTCGTGGGCGCACAGAGGCTCCGCCGAATCGGTAGGCTTGAATCGTGAGACAGAAGGAATGAAGTTCGGTGCCGTGCGTGACAGGATCTCTCTCAACGCGCTGATGATCGGCTGTGACGATCACGATGGAGCACTAAGCGCAGCTCCCAAACCCCGGCACCACTTTCAGATTACCGCCAAAAAACATACTAAATATCAAATAGATAACAATCAACGTCGGATGATGCACAACCATCCGTCCGGCGATCCGACGCCCTCGCGCGCCGACATTGAAATGACGAAGAACATCATCGAGATTTCAACGCCGCTCGGCATTGCCGTGCATGATCACCTGATCATCGGCCGAGAGGGCCATGCCAGCCTGAGAGGTCTCGAATTGATCTGAGGCCAGGCGTATCGCGCCACTTGCGACGGGGGCGGTCAGGCCGGTTCGCCGCCCGCCTCCGCCAGCGCCTGCGGCGTATCGAGATCGAAGGCGGCGGCCTCCCCCAGTTCGACCGCCACCACCGTGCCGCCATGGCCGGCGATCAGCTGACGCGCTCCGATATCCCCCTCGATCCGGGTCAGTTCCTCGAAATAGCGGCGCGGCCACAGCACCGGATTGCCGCGTTTGCCGCCATGGGCGGCGACGACGATCGATCCGGCGGGGGCGCTGGCCGCCGTCTCGATCATGCGGTCGATCATCGCGGCCTCGATCGAGGGCATGTCGCCGAGCAGCACGATCGCGGCGTCGCACTCCTCGCCGAGCGCCCGCACCCCTGCGGCAAGCGACGTGGACAGGCCTTCGCGATAATCGGGGTTATGGACGAAACGCACGCCTTCACCGGCGGCCAGCGGCTCGACAATCTCGCGCTGATGTCCGGTTACAACCACCGTCTCGACCGCCTTGCTCGCCGCCGCCGCGCCGCTCACATGGGCGACGAGCGCCTTGCCGCGCAGGCGGGCGGCAAGCTTGTTGGCCGCGCCCATGCGGGTCGAGCGCCCTGCGGCAAGCACGAGTGCGGCGACCTTGTATGGCGCAGGCGGACGCGGCTCGCGCGGCTGGGGGCGCGACCCGATCTCCATCAGCAATCCGCCGACCCCAAGCCCTGCGATCTCCGCCGCCGTGACCTTTCGGCCCGCCAGCAGACGATGCAGCACCCAGTCGAACCCGTTCTCGGCGGGGCTGCGCGCGCAGCCTGGAGCGCCGATTACCGGCTTACCGTCGATCTCGCCCAGCAACAGGAGATTTCCCGGATCGACCGGCATGCCGAAATGCTCGATCCGGCCGCCAAGGTCGCGGATCGCCTGGGGAATCACATCGTTAATGTCGCCTATGGCCGAGGCGCCGAATACCAGGACGATGTCGCTGACTGGCATCATCTGCGCAATGCCTTCGGCAATGGCGGTGGACTCGTGCGCGGTGCGAACCTCGCCGCAGACGGAAGAACCCGACAACGCCAGGCGCCCCTCGAGCACCCTGATCGTCTTGTCCATGGCGCTCTGCTTGAGCAAGGGAAGCCGCGTGGCGACGACGCCGATGCGCTTGGCCGAATAGGGTTCGATCGCAATGGCGGTTTGAGCGCAGATCGCCACGACCCGCGAAACGGCGTCGGCGGAAACCGCATAGGGAATGATCTTCACTGTCGCGACCATTCGCCCGTCGGCGACTTCGAGCATCGTGTCCAGCGTGGCGAGGGTAATGCCCGGATCAACGGCGTTGATCGAGTCAACGACGGCGCGATCGGCAATGAACAGCCCGTTCGCGGCGGCATGCAGGTTGACGCGGCCGGTAGCCGCCGCGGCGGCGCGAACGGTTTCGCCGGCCATTGCCTCGCCGATCAGGCGGGCCGCCTCGTCCTCGCCGATGTCCTGCGGGTCCGGGCAAGCAACGACAATCTCCTTCACGCCCGCCGCGAGGATCTTTGCGATATCCTCTTCCGAGAGCACCCTGCCCTTTGCGATCCGCCCGCTGCCGGCGAGCGAAAGCGCATGCGCCAGTATCGCGCCCTTCCCCTCGCTGGTCGGGACCGGACCGAATCTCATGCGTCGAGTATCCGCTCCTCTTCGGCGGCATTCTGCGCCACGATGCCCCGCTTGCGGAACGCAGAGACGATCTGCGCCAATACGGCGACGGCGATCTCTGCCGGCGAAGCAGCGGCGATGTCGAGTCCGATCGGGGCGTTGATGCGCTCGACTTCGGACATCGCCAGACCAGCCGCACCGAGGCGCTCGACGCGCTTGGCGTGGGTTTTTCGCGACCCAAGCGCGCCGACATAGAAGCAGCCCGCGCGCAACGCCTCGGCCAGCGGCCAGTCGTCGATCTTGGGGTCATGGGTCAGCGCCGCCAGCGCCGTGTAGCGATCGAGCGGGCGCGGCGCGAGCGCCGTTTCCGGCCATTCGGCGAGGACCTCAACGCCGGGAAAACGCTCTGGCGTGGCGAAAGCGGTTCGCGGGTCGACGATCACGATCTCGTAGCCGGCGATGCGCGCCATCGGCGCCAGCGCCTGGCTGATATGCACCGCCCCGATGGCGACGATCCGCGGCGGGGGCACGTGAACATTGAGAAAATATTCCGCGTCGCCAATCGTCGCGACGCCGGATTTGCCGGAGCGGAATGCCTTTTCCAGCGCCATTCCCAACTCGCCGCTCACCGCATCGCCCTCGCGCACCAGCCGGTCGCGACCGTTGGACAATTCCGTCAGCAGAACCGCGGCGCGGCGATTGCGCTTTTCCTCATTCAGCTTCTTCAGATTGTGCGGGTCCATCAGCCTATACGCTCCACATACACCCTGATCCGACCGCCGCACGACAGGCCGACGCGCCAAGCCGTCTCGTCGGCGACGCCGAATTCCAGCATTTTGGACTCGCCCGAAGCCAGCACATCCATCGCCTCGGCGATCACCGCGCCCTCGACGCAGCCTCCCGAGACGGAGCCCTCGAAATTGGCTTCGCTGTCGATGACCAGATGCGAACCGACTGGACGGGGCGCGGAGCCCCAGGTCTCCACGACGGTGGCTACGGCCACCTCCCTGCCGGCCTTCATCCAGGCCTCCGCGGTTTCCAACTCGTCGATCGGCATCTGCAGTTCGTTTGAAATATCGTTCATCTGGCGCTCCTGACAATCATGCGGCCATTGCCTTCAGCCAATTCCGCGGATCGGTCTTCGAATCGAAAGGCTGGGATAGTGAACTGACGAGATCGGCGATGGCGTCCAGCGAGTGGATCGGCCGGAACTCGTCCACATGCGGAAGCATTCCGCGGATGCCGCGTGCCTTTGCCTCGAACCCGTCGAAGCGCAGCAGTGGATTGAGCCAGACCAGCTTGCGGCACGAACGGTGTAGCCGGTCGATCTCCCTGCCCAGCACATCTTCGGCGTCCCGTTCCAACCCGTCGGTGATCAGCAGCACCACCGCCCCGCCGGACAGCACGCGGCGCGACCAAAGCCGGTTGAATTCATGCAACGCCGTACCGATGCGCGTGCCGCCGGACCAGTCGGCAACCGCGTCCGAACATTGCGCCAAAGCCTCATCGGGGTCCTTCATGCGCAACTGCCGGGTCACATTGGTCAGCCTTGTGCCGAACAGGAAGGCGTGAACGCGCCCGCGCCGCTCGCTCAGGGCATGGATGAAATGCAGGAAAATGCGCGAATAATTGCTCATCGAGCCGGAAATGTCGGCGAGAACAACGATCGGCGGGTGGACCTGCCGCTGGCGTCGGAACTTAGGCAGGATCAGATCGCCCCCGGTGCGCAGGCTGGCCGAAAGCGTGCGGCGCGGATCGATGCGCTTCGGCCGGGAGAACGCCTCGAAACGGCGCGATGCGACCCAATCGGATGGCAGGACCATGTCCGCCATGGCCCGGCGGGCAATCGCCAGTTCCAGGGCGGTCATCTGCGCGAAATCCTTGCGGCGCAGGACCTCGGCCTGCGAAGCGGTCATCAGCGCGTCGATCTCCACTTCCGGCTTTTCCTGCTGCTGCTTTCTTTCCTGGCCAGCGAACAGCGATTGGGAAACACGCGATTCGGCGGCGCGCTTCTTTGCCTCCGTCGGGTCTGGCCGCGCCATGGGCGAGAACATCTGGAGCATTTTCTCGACAAGCTCGCGCGAGCGCCAGAACAGCCGGAACGCCTCATCGAAGACGGCGTGGTCCTCACGTCGGTTCACGAACACGCAGTGCAGGGTCCAGTAGAAATCGTCGCGGCTGGAAATGCCGGCGGCCCGGACCGCCGCCACGGCGTCGAGAACGGCGGCCGGCCCGACCCGCATTCCCGCCCCGCGCAAGGTGCGGGCGAAGTACAGGATGTTTTCCGCGAGCTTGCCTGCGCCAATCGCCTGGTCTGGCGAAGCGTCGGTTCGGCTATCCTGCGTCTGGCTTGCCATGGCTGCGTCCGCCCCTGTCAGGC
The DNA here is from genome assembly GCA_030428345.1 of Alphaproteobacteria bacterium. Lineage (GTDB taxonomy): Bacteria > Pseudomonadota > Alphaproteobacteria > Rhizobiales > Rhizobiaceae > BOKV01. Next base: position 5,433 of record JAUIBM010000073.1, read on the forward strand.
GTCCGCCGCCTGGCGCGCCTCGGCCTTGACTTCGTCGAGCAATTTCTTGCCCTCGCTGCTGGCGATCCGCGCGATGTCGTCCTGGTACTTCAACAGCACGCCGATTGTGTCGGAGACGGTCTGCGGATCTAGCGCCAGTTTGTCCAGTTCCACCAATGCGCTGGCCCAATCGATCGTCTCGGCAACGCCCGGGCTCTTGAACAGGTCGATCTTGCGCAGTTTCTGCACATAGGCGACGATCTCCCGGGACAATTCCTCCCCGGCGCGCGGCGCGCGGGTACGCAGGATTTCCAACTCCCGCTCTGCGTCGGGATAGTCGACCCAATGATACAGGCAGCGCCGCTTGAGCGCGTCGTGGATCTCGCGGGTCCGGTTGGTCGTAATCACGACGACCGGTGGTTCGGCGGCGCGGATCGTTCCAAGTTCGGGAATGGTGACCTGAAAATCGGAGAGCACCTCGAGCAGGAACGCCTCGAAAGCCTCGTCAGTGCGGTCGAGCTCGTCAATCAGCAGGACCGGTGCCCGGCCCGGCTCGCCCTCCAGCGCCCGAAGCAGCGGACGGCGAATCAGAAAACGTTCAGAAAATACTGATTTTTCTAGGGAATCCTTGCCCTCGTCGCCCAGCGCCTCATGCAGGCGGATATCCACCATCTGGGCGGCGTAGTTCCACTCATAGACGGCGGTCGAGATATCCAGCCCCTCATAGCATTGCAGCCGGATCAGGGGACGGCCCAGTTGCGACGCCAACACCTTGGCGATCTCGGTCTTACCGACCCCCGCCTCGCCCTCCAGGAAAAGCGGACGGCCCATTTTCAGGCTCAGGAACAGCACGGTCGACAACGCGCGGTCGGCGACGTATCCGGCCTCGCCCAGCATTTGCTGCGTCGCCTCGATTGTCTCGGGCAGGGCGGCATGCGCCGCGTTTACGCTTTCCGATTGCGATGTGCCCGTCGGCATGGGAATTCTCCTGTTTGTCCGTCCGGTCCCGCTCAGGCCGGATGGTAGCCGCGATCGCGGTAGACCAAGGCGGCCTCGTTGCGGAACGGGGCGCTGGCAACCGCCTCGACGGCGATGACATAATGCGTATGCACAGTTTGCACATCGACCACGACGCCGTCGAGCGCCATGCGCGCGCCGGCTAGGATCGGCGCGCCGGTTGTCAGCGCCGACCATTGCGTCAGCGCGAAACGCCGCGGCATTGGCAGATCGCCCTCGCCCGCAAATGCCCTGGCGAGATCAAGCTGATCGTAACAGAGCACATTGAGGGCAAGGCATCCGTTCTGCTCGAAGATCAGGTTCTCGGCGCGATTGCGGTTGAGGCAGACCATCAGCGTCGCCGGATCGTCGGAAACGGAAACAACGGCGGAAACCGTGACCCCGCGCTTGCCGGCCGATCCATCGGTGGTGACGATCGAAACCGCGCCTGCAAGCCGGCTCATCGCCTCGCGATATTGCGCCGGCGCAAGGGCGTCTGGTCTTGTGGAGCGGTTCAACAAGGGCGAACTTTCGTGGCGGCGCATCGAAGCGCCGGTGGGGGCGTTTGGCAAAGCAGCTTGTAACATAATGCGCCGCACGCGTCTTTCAGCGGCAAGTGCGGCAAAAACGGAGATTTTTCTCGCGGGCGGAAGCTTGCCTATGCGTGAAGGCCTGTCCGGCACATTGCCAGCCTGCCAAGCGATTGTTATGAAATTAGGGCGTCAGCGGGCCGGGCCGTCCGCAAGAATTGCCACGCCGCAGACCGGGCGAAAGATAAGCGGGCGACAAGGTATCGATGGCGGCGATTGTCGAGGTCAGAAACGTCTCCAGGCGATTCGGTTCCTTCCTGGCCGTCAATGCATGCTCGCTCGAGGTGGAAGCCGGTTCGATCACCGGATTGATCGGTCCCAATGGCGCGGGAAAATCCACCCTGTTCAACATGGTCGCCGGCAATCTTCGTCCAAGCTCAGGCTCGATCCTGCTGTCCGGCGAGGATGTGACCGGACTGCGGGCGCATGAATTGTTCGCGCGCGGTTTGCTGCGGACCTTCCAGATCGCCCATGAATTCTCCAACATGAGCGTCATCGAGAACCTGATGATGGCGCCGGGCGCGCAGACCGGCGAAAGCCTGGTTTCTGCGTGGTTCCGCCCTGGCAGGGTGCGTCGCGAGGAGGCCGGAATCGCGGCGCGGGCGCGCGAAGTGCTCTCGTTCCTCAATCTCGGCCAAGTCGCGGGCGAATTGGCGGGCAATCTCTCCGGTGGCCAGAAAAAGCTTCTCGAACTTGGACGCACCATGATGGTCGACGCCAGGGTCGTGCTGCTCGACGAGATCGCCGCGGGCGTCAACCGCACGCTGCTCAAGGATCTGGCCGCCAACATCGTTCGGCTCAACCGCGAACTCGGCTACACATTTTTCGTCATCGAGCACGACATGGACTTCATCGCCGAGCTTTGCGATCCGGTGATCGTCATGGCCTGCGGCACGGTGATGACGCAAGGCCATATCGAATCGATCCGGCAGGACGAACGGGTCATCGAAGCCTATTTCGGTGGATCGCCGACCGGCCATTCGCTGACCCATGGCGCGGCGGATCGCGCATGAGCTTCCTGCGGATCGAGAACCTCGTCGCCGGCTATGGCCAGATGACCATACTCAACGGGGTAGACCTGTCGCTGGAGGCCGGCGAGATCGGCGTCATCGTCGGACCCAATGGCGCGGGCAAGTCCACCCTGCTGAAGACGATGTTCGGGCTGACGCAGGTGTCGGGCGGCCACGTCGTTCTTGGCGAGGACGACATCACGGGTGTTGCTCCCGAGGCTATGGCGAAGCGCGGCGTCGCCTTCGTGCCGCAGGAATACAACGTCTTCGCCACCCTGAGCGTGGCGGAAAACCTGGAAATGGGGGCCTACAGCCTTCCCGGCCCGCACGGGCGCAAGCTTGAGCGGATGTACGAACTCTTCCCGCCGCTGCGCGACAAGCGCCGGCAGGCGGCGGGCGAACTCTCGGGCGGGCAGCGCCAGATGGTGGCCTTCGCCCGCGCATTGATGATCGAACCCAGGCTGCTGCTGCTCGACGAGCCGACAGCCGGCCTTTCGCCGATATATATGAGCGAAATCTTCGACCGCGTTCTGGCGATCAACGCAACCGGCGTCACCATCGCCATGGTCGAACAGAACGCCCGCCAGGCGCTCGCCATCGCGCATCGCGGCTTCGTGCTGGCCAATGGGACAAACGCCTTCACCGGCGCCGGGCGCGAACTGCTGGCCAATCCCGATGTCGCCCGCAGCTTCCTTGGAGGATAGGACGTGAACGAATTCGTCTTTTTCCTCAACAAGGCGATGATGCCGGGCCTGATCGTCGGTTCGGTCTATGCGCTTGGCGCGGTGGGCGTGACGCTGGTCTTCGGAATCCTGCGGTTTGCGCATTTCGCGCATGGCGATCTGATGACGCTCGGCGCCTTCTCGACCCTTGTCATCGCCTCCCTGCTGGCGAGCGCCGGCGTCGCGACGCCGTTTCCGCTGGTGTTTCTGGCGCTCCTTCCGGCGATGGCGGTCACTGCGGGCGCGGCCATCGGCCTTGATCGCCTTTTCTACAAACCCCTTAGGGATCGAGGGGCCAGGCCTATCATCATCGTCGTCGCCTCTGTCGGCGTGACGCTGATGCTGCAGGGACTGATCCGGCTCTTCGCGGGGGCGGGAACGCGGGAAATGTTCTTCGACCAGTCCAAGGACATCTTTCGCATCGCTATCGCTGGGGCTTCGCGAAAGCTCACGGTAACCGAACCGCAGGCGGTTCTGATCGTCCTCACCGCCGTGGCGGCGACGGCGCTGCACCTTTTCCTCACACGCTCGCGCCTCGGCAAGGCGATGCGCGCCGTCTCGGACAATCCCGACCTTGCGCGGATCACCGGCATCAACATCGATCATGTCGCCCGCGCCACCTGGATCATCGGCGGAGCGCTCGCCTGCGCCGCCGGCGCGCTGTTGTCGATGGA
>JAUIBM010000074.1 GCA_030428345.1 Alphaproteobacteria bacterium
CGAAACGATTTCAGGCGCGAAGGTGACCAGCAACAGGGCGAGGCTGCATCCCACCGCCAGGATCAGAGACGGCATGCGCGAACCTGACCGGGCAATGAAGCCGCCCGCCACCGGCATGGTGAGCAGCGAGCCGAGGCCGAAGCCCAGGATCATCAGTCCGAGACCGGCCTCCGAAAGGCCGAGCCGGCCGGCAAATTCGGGAATCTTGGGCGCCCAGGATCCGGTGATGAAGCCGTTGATCAGGAACAGCAGCGAAACGCCCACTCGGGCGGGCGGGAAGCGCTTTGCGCGCAGTGCGGCATCTGGGGAAGGAATTGCGTCCAAATCGGCTCTCCGCGGCATTGCCCGCGTCGCCGGGCGTCAGGCACGGCTACACCAGGCAGGCGCGGTCCGCCAGACCGCGCGCCGCCCTCACCCGTTCAAGCTTTGTAACTTCCAATTGCGAACGTCGCCCGGTTCAGGCGGCGTAGACCACAAGCAGATCCTTTGCGTCGATCTGGTCGCCGGTCTTGACCAGCACCTCGGCGATGGTGCCGTCCCGGTCGGCGTGCAGCGCGGTCTCCATCTTCATGGCCTCGATGGAGAGCAGGACGTCGCCGACCGCCACTTCCTGGCCCACCGCGACCGAAACCGTCGACACGACGCCCGGCATCGGCGCTCCGATCTGCGCCTCGTTTCCGGGCTCGGCCTTGCGGCGCACCGCCCCGCCGGAAGCCCCGTGCGCGCGATCCGGCACCTTGGTGCGTCTTGGCTGGCCGTTCATCTCGAAATAGACCGTCACCATGCCCTTCTCGTCGCTTTCGCCGATGGCGAGGCAGCGCACGACCAGGGTCTTGCCCTTTTCAAGATCGACATAGATCTCCTGTCCCGGCGCCAGGCCGTAGAAATAGACCGGCGTCGGCAGCACTGAAGTTGGTCCGTACAGCTCCCTGGCGGTCACATAGTCGGCAAAGACCTTGGGATACATCAGCCAGGAGGCGAATTCCTGCTCGCTGAGCTCGATGCCGGTCTTTTCCTCCGCCCGTGCGCGTTCAGCCACGAGATCGAGCGGCTCGAGCAGCGCGCCCGGCCGCTCGACATAGGGCGCCTCGCCCTTGAGCGCCCGCTTCTGGATCGCTTCCGGCCAACCGCCCTCCGGCTGGCCGAGATCGCCGCGCATCATCGAAACCACCGATTCGGGGAAGGAAATCTCGCGACTGCCTTCCGTCACATCGGCGACCGACAGATCCTGGCTGACCATCATCAGCGCCATGTCGCCCACCACCTTGGAGGAAGGCGTCACCTTGACGATATCGCCGAACATACGGTTGGCGTCATGATAGGCGCGGGCCACCTCGTGCCAGCGCGACTCCAGTCCGAGGGAGCGCGCCTGTTCCTTGAGATTGGTGAACTGGCCGCCCGGCATTTCATGCAGATAGACTTCCGAGGCAGGCCCCTTGAGATCGCTCTCGAAGCCCGCATACTGGAAGCGCACCGCTTCCCAGTAGAACGAGATGCGCCGGATCGCGTCCGGATCGAGCCCGGTGTCGAGATCCGAGCCCTTCAGCGCTTCCACGATCGAGCCGAGGCAGGGCTGGGAGGTATTGCCCGACAGCGCGTCCATCGCCGCATCCACGATATCCGCGCCGTTCTCCGCCGCCGCCAGCACGCTCGCGGCCGCAATGCCGGACGTGTCGTGCGTGTGGAAATGCAGCGGCAGATCGGTTTCCTGGCGCAGCGTGGCGAAGAGCTTTCGCGCCGCGGCCGGCTTGAGAAGGCCCGCCATGTCCTTGATGGCGATCATGTGGGCCCCGACCTTCTCCAACTCATGGACGAGGCGCACATAATAGGACAGGCCGTATTTGGCCCTGTCCGGGTCCTGGATGTCGCCGGTATAGCAGATAGCCGCCTCGCACAGCCGGTTCTCCTCGGCCACCGCGTCCATCGACACGCGCATGTTCTCCACCCAGTTGAGGCAGTCGAATACGCGGAACACATCCACCCCGGCATCGGCGGCCTGGGCGACGAAATGCTTGACCACATTGTCGGGGTAATTGGTGTAGCCGACGCCGTTGGAGCCGCGCAGCAGCATCTGCAGCAGCACGTTGGGCGCGCCGGCGCGCACCAGCGCAAGGCGCTCCCAGGGATCCTCTGTCAGGAAGCGCATGGCGACGTCGAAGGTCGCCCCGCCCCAGCATTCCAGGCTGAACAGCCCGCCCATGCCGCGCGCATAGGCGTCTGCCACCGCGACGACGTCATGGGTGCGCACCCGTGTCGCCAGCAGCGACTGGTGCCCGTCGCGCATCGTCGTGTCGGTGACGAGCACGCGCTTCTGTTCCCGGACCCAGCGGCTGAAGCCCTCCGCGCCCAACTCCTCGAATTTCTGCCGCGTGCCGTCCTGCACCGGGGCCGAGAAACGCGGCGCGACTGGCTTGGCGGCGTCGGCCGCGGGCTTGACCCGGCCGCGCGCCTCGGGATGGCCGTTCACGGTAACGTCGGCGATGTAGGTCAGCAGCTTGGTGGCGCGATCCTGCCGGCGCACCTGCGCGAACAATTCGGGCGTGCTGTCGATGAACTTGGTCGTGTAGGTGTTGTCGCGGAATTTCTGGTGGGAAATGATCGCTTCCAGGAAGGTGAGGTTCGTCGCGACGCCGCGAATGCGGAATTCGCGCAGCGCCCGGTCCATGCGCTTGATCGCTTCCTGCGGCGTCGGCGCCCAGGCGGTGACCTTTTCCAGCAGCGGGTCGTAGAAGCGGGTGATCACGGCGCCGGAATAGGCCGTGCCGCCGTCGAGCCGGATGCCGAAGCCCGTTGCGCCGCGATAGGCGGTAATGCGTCCGTAATCGGGGATGAAATTCTGCTCGGGATCCTCGGTCGTGATGCGGCACTGCAGCGCGTGGCCGTTGAGATGGATGTCCTTCTGTGCCGGGACTCCCGATTCCGGCGTGCCGATCGCAAAGCCGTCGAGGATGTGTATCTGCGCCTTGACGATGTCGATCCCGGTCACTTCCTCGGTCACCGTGTGCTCGACCTGGATGCGCGGATTGACCTCGATGAAATAGAACGAGCCGGTATCCATATCCATCAGATACTCGACGGTGCCGGCGCCGACATAGCCCGTCGCATTGGCGATCTTCAGCGAGTAGTTCGCCAGTTCCTGACGCTGGCCTTCGTTGAGATAGGGCGCGGGCGCGCGTTCCACGACCTTCTGGTTGCGGCGCTGGACCGAACAATCGCGCTCGAACAGGTGCACGGCATTGCCATGCGTGTCGCCGAGAATCTGGCTCTCGACATGCCGGGCGCGCTCGACCAGCTTCTCCAGATAGACTTCGTCCTTGCCGAAGGCGGCCATCGCCTCGCGCTTGGCCTCGACGACCTCGCGGGCCAGGTCCTTGGGATCGCGGATCGCGCGCATGCCGCGTCCTCCGCCGCCCCAGGAGGCCTTCAACATGATCGGATAGCCGATCGTCTCGGCCATGCGGGCGACCTCGGCCATGTCGTCGGGCAGGGGCTCGGTCGCCGGCACCACCGGGACGCCGATCTCGATCGCAAGGTTCCGCGCCGCGACCTTGTTGCCCAGCCTGCGCATCGTGTCGGCGCGCGGTCCGATGAAGACGATCCCCGCCGCATCGCAGGCATCGACGAATTCAGGACTCTCCGAAAGCAGGCCGTAGCCGGGGTGAATGGCGTCCGCGCCCGACAGCTTGGCGACGCGCAGGATCTCGTCGATCGACAGATAGGATTCGATCGGCCCCATGTCCCGATCCAGATGCGGTCCCCGCCCGATCTGATAGGCCTCGTCCGCCTTGAAGCGGTGCAGCGAAAGCTTGTCCTCCTCGGCCCACACCGCGACGGTGCGGATGTCGAGTTCATTGGCCGCGCGAAAAACGCGAATGGCGATTTCGGAGCGGTTTGCGACGAGAATTTTCCGGATCAAGGCTCTGTTCCCGAGTGTTTGCGACGTGGAGCGCAGGATGGAGGCGCCCAACCGTTTGCTGTCTCATGATGTAGCGCGGGCTTAGTGTGCTGTGCAACATGGCCTTCACCGAACGGCAAGTTGTCTGGATTGTTCGCATGTGCTCAACTAAGGTGCATGGATGTGCTGTTGCGCGGGAAAAAGATATGACATCAAAGGACCGGCCAATCGGAATCAAGAAATATGCCAATCGCCGACTCTACAATACGGGGTCGAGCACCTACGTCACGCTGGACGATCTTGCCCAGATGGTTAAGGCCGGCGACGAGTTCGTGGTTCAGGACGCCAAATCCGGCGACAATATAACGCGATCGGTGCTTGCCCAGATCATTTTCGACCAGGAGGGCAAGGAGGGACAAAACCTTCTCCCGATCGCTTTTCTTCGCCAGTTGATCCAGTTCTACGGCGATTCCATGCAGGCCATGGTTCCCAGCTATCTGGAATATTCCATGAACTCCTTCACGGAGGAGCAAGGGAAGATGCGCGAGCAGATGAAGCAGGCCTTTGGCGGCATGGGCATTGGCGTGATGGAAGAACAAGTGCGCCGCAACATGGAAATGTTCAAGCAGGCCGCCAGCATGTTCATGCCGTTTGCGCCGGGCTCACCCTCGCGGACGCGCGAAGCCGAGGAAAAATCCGCGGAAAACGCCTCCAATCCGGAAAATTCGCAGAATCAGGAACTCAAGGCCCTGAAGGACCAGATGAGCGAGATTCAGCGCAAGCTCGACAAGCTGGGCTAGCCGGATCCGATTTTCCGTTAGGGCCGGGTTCGCCGACGCGTGTTGCGGTCATGCAGCCGCGAATTCGGTCTCCGGCCACCGCATCCGTTCGCCATTTTCCCTGTCGAAGGCGTGCAGGGCCTCGCCCCTTGGCCGCAGGCAAACCCGCTCGCCCTCCCGGCACGCCGCATCGCGTCGCAGAACCGCCGCGACGAACGTCTCCCCGACGCTGCAATGGGCGATGCGCATTCCCCCCAGATCCTCGATCAGGTCGACCGTGGCGGGCAGACCGGAGGCGCTCGCAGGCTCGACCTCCACGTCTTCCGGCCGGACCCCGAGCGTGAAGTGCCGGCCAATGGCAAGACCGGCGGGAGCGGGCAGGCGCAGATCCGGCGCAATGTCCGGCGCCGCCCAGCCTGCTTCGACCACGCGCGCCGCCAGAAGGTTCATGGCAGGGGCCCCCAGAAACCCGGCGACAAATACCGTGGCTGGGCGGGCATAGACCTCCGCCGGCGTGCCCACCTGCTCGATCCGCCCGCCATTCATCACCACCAGCCGGTCGGCCATGGTCATGGCCTCGACCTGGTCATGCGTGACGAGGATCGAGGTCGCCGACAGCCGCCGGTGCAGGCGCCGCAATTCCATGCGCATCTGCACCCGCATCTTGGCGTCCAGATTGGAAAGCGGCTCATCGAACAGGAAAACCGCCGGTTCGCGCACGATCGCGCGCCCCATCGCCACGCGCTGGCGCTGGCCGCCCGACAATTGTTTCGGCCGGCGATCCAGATAGGGTTCAAGACCCAGGATTTCCGCGGCGGCCCGCACGCGCTCGGCCCGCTCCGCCTTGTTCACCCTGGCCAGTCGCAGCGGATAGCCGATATTCTCCGCCACGCTCATATGCGGGTACAGCGCATAGTTCTGGAAAACCATGGCGCAACCGCGATCGGCCGGCTCCAGATCGTTCACCACCCGACCGGCGATGGCGATTTCTCCCGATGTGATGGCTTCAAGCCCAGCGATCATGCGCAACAGCGTGGACTTGCCGCAGCCGGACGGTCCGACGATGACGACGAACTCGCCCTTCTCGAAGGCAAGGTCGAGACCGTGCAGGATGGGCAATTCGTCATATTTCTTCCGCAGGCTCCGGATCGAGACATAGGACATCATGCGTCTCCCTGCCGGGCGGGGCTCGCGCTCATCAATTGGCGCAGCCGCGCGATTTCCCGTGCTTCAAGGCCATGGTCGAGGAGATAGGCTTCCGCGCCGCCATACGCTTCGCCCAGATGCGCGAGGAAGGCGCGCATCGTCGCCGGCTCGCTAAGCAGATAGGGGCGATAGGCCGCGATATCCCTTCCCTGCTCGGAAGCCGCCTGCTCCAGCCCGGCAACGATCCCCGCCATGTGATCGCCGGTCAGGGCGTAGTCCGCCACCACATCGCCCTCGTCGACGCCGGCGAGCAGAAGCAGAAACGCTGCGACAAGTCCGGTCCGGTCCTTGCCGGCGGTGCAATGAAACAGGACGGCCCCTTGGTCTACCGCCGCCAGATGGCGCAGGACAGAAATGAACCGGTCGGTCCGCTCCGCCAATGCGGCGCAATACAGCGCCAGCAATTTATCCTCGCCCTGCACGATCCGGGGATGGGTCGGGTCCAGCCCCTCGAACAGGGAGATGTTGACATAGTCCAGCCCCTCCATGCCCCGCGCCACGGGATTGGGCATGCTTGCGCATTCCTCCGCGCGCCGCAGGTCGACGATCAGCGCCACGCCCATCTCGCGCAGACGCGATATCTGGACCGGATCGAGGCGGTGGAGGCTGTCGGCGCGATAGGCCCGCCCCCAGGCGGTCTGCCCGGTCGGCGTGGCGTAGCCGCCCAGGTCGCGCAGGTTGAAGATGCCGTCTAGCGGGATATGACGAGCGTGGTTCATCAGCGAAGTCCCGATTTCATGAAAGAGCCGATCACCTGCCGCTGCAGGACCAGGTAGATCAGCAGAATTGGAAGGCTCGCCATCGTCGAGGCGGCCATCAGCGGGCCCCATTGCGTGCCCTCCTCGGTAATGAACATCTGCAGCCCGATCTGCACCACCGAATGCTCCGCCTTGCGGGTCAGCAGCAGCGGCCAGAAATATTCGTTCCAGGTCGAGATGAAGATCAGAATCGCAAGCGAGGCGATCGCGCCGCGCAGATTGGGAACGATGACCTGCCAGAGAATATGGGCGTTGTTCGCGCCGTCCATCCTTGCGGCCTCCACCACCTCGCCCGGAAAGGCGCGCATCGATTGCGCCATCAGCATGATCGCGAAGGCGGAAGCGAAATGCGGAAGGATGAGCGCCCCGAGCGTATCAATCATGCCCAGCCGCGCCACCAGCAGGTAGTTCGGGATCATCACCACCTGCAGCGGCACCAGCCATGTCAGCGCGATCGCGCCGAACAGGAAGGCCGACCCGCGGAACCGCCAACGCGAGAACGCATAGCCGGCGAGAATGCCGGTCAGCAGCTGGATCGCGGTGACAATCGCCGAAACGATAAAGGTATTGACCAGCATCCGGGCCATGGGGATGGCCGAGATGGCATAGGCGTAATTGTCCAGCGATGCGGCGTCGGGCCATAACGCCGTTGAGAAGATCCGGTTCTCCGGGCGCAGCGACGTCAGGATCATCCAGTAGATCGGAAAGATGCAGATCAGCGACAGGCCGATCATGAGAGCGTGGCCGATCGCGTTCTCGAGGCTGGGCGCGGACCGCTGCGCCGGGGACAGGACGCCCGGACTGTGTGTCTCAATTGTCATAGAAGGAGAGCCTTGCCTTGAGAGCGAAAACCGCCGCGGCAACGACGCCAAAGCCGAGGAACAGGATGACCGCCGCCGCGGAGGACCAGCCCACCGACAGCGTGGCGAAGCCGAACTGCCACAGCAGGTAGTAGATATTGGTCGTCGAGCCGAGCGGCCCGCCCTGCGTCAGCACATGGATATAGGAAAAACTCCATTGCGCGCCGAGCAGGATGGTCATCATCACCAGCAGCAGGATCGTTGGAGAAAGCAGCGGCAGGCGGATGTCGCGAATGATCCGCCATTTGCCGGCCCCGTCGAGCCGCGCCGCTTCCACCAGGGAGGCGTCGATGCCGGCATTGGCCGCCGAAAGGATCAGCGTCGAGAAGCCGATCAGTTTCCAGCCCGTGATGAAGACAATGGTCCAGATCGCAATTTGCGGATCGGAGAGGAATTCGATCGGATCGCTTCCCAGCCACTGGAGCGCCAGGTTGAAAATGCCGTGGCGCGGATCGAGCAGCCAGCGCCAGACGGCGGCGGCGACAACGGGCGGCACGATCATCGGCACGAAGATCAGCGCGCGATAGAGATTGCGGCTTCGCGCCGGCAGGTCCTGCGTGAAAAGCGCGATTGCAAGCGGCAGCACGATGGAGAGCGGCAACAGGCCGATCAGGTAATACCAGGTGTTGTCGAGCGCCTGCCACAATTGCGGCAGGTTGAAGATGTTGCGGTAGTTCTCGAGCCCCACCCAGATCCTGGGCGAAGTCGGCAGCAGGTTCCATTGCTGGAAGCTCAGCAGGAAAGCGCTCGCAAGCGGCTCGTAAATCCAGATCAGGAAGCAGGCGATCGCCGGCGCCAAATAGAGATAGGGACGCAGGGCGCGATAGGCGCGTCTTGAGGGAAGCGACATGCCGGGCCTGTCGCGAACGGCGAGGCGAAGAGGGGCGAGATCGGTCACGCTTTCAACTCCTGCTCCGGGAAAGGACGGCCGCCGGCGCGCGCCGGCGACCGTCCCGGTTTCAGGGCAGCAGACGCTGGGTCTGCTCCTGGGCGCGCGTCAGGATTCCCTTGACGTCGTCATCCTTGCCGAAAGTCGCCTGTTCCATCGCATCCATCATGCTGACGATGATCTGCTGATAGTTCGGGCCGGGCATCGGCGTCCAGGGTTCGAGCTTTGCGAGCTGATCCAGGTTTGGCTGCAGCAGCGGATGATCCTTCACCCATTCGCCCAGATATTCCGGATCGTTGACGATCGAAAGGCGAAGCGGGAGATAGCCGATGTCGCGCGTGATGATCGTGTAGCCGTGCTTGGAGGTGAGGAATTTCATCAATTCCCATGCGGCGCGCTGCTTCAGCGGGTCGGTGGAATGGATGGTGAGCGCCGAGCCCGAATTGTTGGGACGCACCGGCTTGTCGCCGAAGGCCGGCATTGGCGCGGCGCGCAGTTCGAAATTGTCCTTTGCGCCCCGTACGAGGTGCCCCTGTATGGCCGATGTCTGCAGGTACATCGCGGTGTTGCCGGAGGCCATGCCTTCGAGCTGCGAGGCGACGTCGAGATTCTTGGTGATGCCGCTCTGGGCGAGATCGCGCAGCATGCTGACCGCTTCCACGGCCTGCGGGCTGGCGAACGTCATCTGCGTGCGCTCCGGATTGATGACCGAGCCGCCATTGGATCGCACGACGCCCTGCATCAGCCAGTCGAGCGCGATCGCGCCGCACAATTCATTGCCGTGCACCAGTGCGGTCACTGCAACGTGCGGCCCCGGTTGGTCGGCATGAAAAGTGTGCACATAAGGAATACCGCCGGTCCCCGCCGCATATCGCCGGATGTCCGGCGCAGATAATTCAACGGGATACTCGTTCGAAAGGCGCGATAGGGGGTCGTCGACAGTCATCACAGCGATCCGTTCTGGAAGATCATTCAAACTATTGCGCAGTCGGCGAAGCAATTCTAGGCTC
>JAUIBM010000075.1 GCA_030428345.1 Alphaproteobacteria bacterium
TGACGTGCAGGAAGGCATCGAACGCTACTCCTTCGGCAATCCGATGCTGGCGTCAGGCGTATCGTCTTCGGCCGTGCTCGTCGGCTTCTTCGGCATCGCGGTCGTCCTCAGCGATCTAGACATGGTGGGCAAGGGCTCGACCCTCGTCTCCGACAAGATCGGCCTCCAGCTTCCGACATTTGGCGACATGATGCGCCGCTGGAAAGCCTGGGGCATCGGCACGCTCTACGGCATCATCGTCGGCGCAATCCCGGGCGTCGGCTCCGACGGCTCGGTCTGGATGGCCTATGCGACCGTGCGCGGCCAGTCGAAGAACCCGGAGAATTTCGGCAAGGGCGAACCGGACGGCATCCTGGCGCCCGAAAGCTCCAACAACGCCACCACCGGCGGCACCATGATCCCGATGCTGACCTTGGGCATTCCAGGGGACGGCTCGACCGCGGTCATGCTCGGCGCGATGATCCTGCACGGCCTGCAGCCCGGCGTGACGCTGATGCAGACGAGTGGCGATTTCGTCTACGGGATCCTCGCTTCGCTTTTCTATGCCAACATCTTCATGCTGATCGTCGCCCTTGCCTCGATCCGGTTCTTCATCGCGATCCTTCGGCGCGACCGCGGCTCGATCTTTCCGTTCATCCTTGTGTTCACCGTGATCGGCGCCTTCGCCGAGGACAACCAGATCTTCCCGGTCTATGTGGCGATCGCCTGCGGCGTCGCCGGGTACATTCTGGAAGCGCGGAAATTCCCGGTCGTGACCATCGTGCTCGGCACGATCCTCGGCCCGATCATCGAATACAATGTTCGCCTCGGCCTCGCCTATTCGGCCGGCGACTGGTCGACCTTCGTCGGCACCTGGCCGCGCGCGATCATGGTTGCCGCCATCGCCTTCCTGGTCCTCCGGGAGGTCTACCTCGTCTTCACGTCGATGCGCGCGAAGACCCCCACCAAGCAAAATGAGAGGGAAACAGCATGAAGAACTCATTCCGGGGAATGGGACGCCTGGCAGCGGCGCTTGCCGGCATCGCAATTCTGGCGGCGCCCATGGCGGCGAGCGCACAGGACTATCCGGACGACACGATCCACATCGTCGTCCCGTGGCGGGCCGGCGGCGGCTACGACACTGTGGCGCGGGCGCTGGCGAAGCCGCTGGAAGCGATCGCCAAACAGTCCGTTGTCGTCGACAACATCACGGGCGGAGCGGGCAATGCCGGCATGATCGCCGTCAAGCAGGCGCGCGCCGACGGCTATACGATGCTGCTCAACGGCTCGGCCGACATCACCGCGCCGATCGTCTACCGCGAGGTTCCCTACAAGCTGTCCGACTATATCTGCGTCGGCGGGGTCTACCAGACACCGGCCTGGGTGATTGCGAACTCGGCCAAGGGCTTCAAGAACTGGGGCGAATACGTGGAGGCGGCCAAGAAGGCGCCCGGCAAGATGACGCTCGGCGTGACCGATCTGGCAACGCCCGACTCAACGCTCGCCGAGGCGCTGGTCAAGAAAGCCGGCATCGATGTCCGCATCATCCCCTTCAACGGCGGCGCGCCGCTCAAGAAGGCGCTGCTCGGCAACCAGGTCGACGCCGGCGTGCTGATCGCCCCTGTCATGCTGGAAGAGATCAAGAACGGCGACGCGGTGATGCTCGTTTCCGGCGGTTCGCTGAAGAACATCAACTACGAACCGCTGCAAAACGCGGAAACGCCGGCTTCCTACGGCCTCGATATCGAGATCGGGTCGACTCGCGGTATCTTCCTCCCCAAGGACGTTCCCGCGGAGGTCGCGTCCAAGGCTGAGGAACTCGTCGAGAAGGCCGCGAAGAGCGCTGACTTCAAGGAGTTCGGAAACAATTTCGGCTTCGCACCGATCTGGATGCCCGGCAAGGATTTCTGTTCGTTCATGCAGGACGAGGAAAAGATCTACCGCTCGATCAAATAGGGCAAGCCGAGCCGACCCGGTCCGGCGAATGCGCCCGGGGCGAACGGGCATTCCGGAACTGCGAAACCGCCGGTGGAGTGCCTCAGGGACTCCGCCGGCGGAGTCGGTCCAGACACGAACAGGAACTCTCATGACCAAGCGTCAGCCAAATATCGTCTTCATCACCACCGATCAGCACCGGGCAGATTGCTACTCCTTCGCCCGCTCGGACATCCAAACGCCGCATATCGATTCCATCGCGGCGCGGGGCACGCGGTTCGACCGCTGCTATTGTCCCTCGCCGATCTGCCAGCCGGCGCGCGCTTCCCTGCTGACCGGAGTTCTGCCCCATACCCATGGCGTTCGCGACAACGGCATAGACCTGCCGGACGACATGATCGAGCGGGGATTCGCCGCGCAAGTCAGGAACCAGGGCTACAAGACCGCCATGCTCGGCAAGGCGCATTTCTCGACCCAGCACACCTTCGAGCGCACCGGACGGCCCGAATGCCGCTACACCATGGCGGATTACTACGATGGCTGGACCGGCCCCTATATGGGTTTCGATTATTTGGAGCTCTTCATCGACGGCCCGGTCAAATGGCCGTATTGGGAGCCTCCTCAGGGCCTTCATTTCACGCGATGGCTGGACCACACGGGCGCGGGCGCGCTCGCCGGCAAGCGCTATGACAGCGGCAAGCGCCCGGCCAGCGAGGCGCAGCAGGTCCACACGCCCGACCTGCCGCTCAACTGGCACACATCGAGCTGGCTCGGCGACCGGGCCACGGATTTCATTTCTCGCCAGGAGAACGACGATCCGTTCCTGCTCTGGGTCTCGTTCCCCGATCCGCACCATCCGTTCGACCCACCCTCGCCTTGGGACAGGATGTACGATCCAGACGATCTCGACCTGCCGAAGCATCGCGACCTGGACCTCGGCCGCCGACCCTGGTGGCATTCGGCCAGTCTGACGGGCACGCCGCAGACCAATGAGGAATTCCGCGAGATAAGGGAAAACCTTTCGCGCCAGAAGCGCCTGACCGACCGCCAGCTGCGCGACATAACGGCCGCCTATTTCGGCATGATCTCGCTGGTCGATCATAATGTCGGCCGCATCCTCGCCGCCCTGAAGGCGAGCGGGCTGGAGGACGACACGATCGTCGTCGTCAGCGCTGACCATGGCGAGTTCCTGGGCGATCACGGTTTGCTGTTCAAGGGACCGATGCTCTACGACAGCCTCATTCGCGTCGGCCTCATCGCCGCCGGACCGGGCATTGCCCAGAACCGGCAGACCAACCAGGTCGTCTCCACCCTCGACCTTGCGCCGACCTTTGTCGACCTGGCCGGCGGCACGCCGAGCAACTACCACGGACAGTCGCTGAGGCCTGTGCTCGAGAGCGGCTCGGGCCAGAGCGACATGCGAAACTACGCGCATATCGAATGGGGGCTCGCGGCATCGCGCTGCGGCATCGATCTCGACCTCTTCACGGTGGTGACACAAGACTACCGCGCAACCTTCGAGAACCTGTCGGGTACGGGCGAGATGTACGCGCTGAGGCAGGATCCGTACGAGATGAACAACGTCTTCGACGATCCCGCATTCGCTGAAGCCCGCAGCCACATGGATGAAATTAGGCGGAAACGGCCCGACGACGCGCGCGAGCAACCGCTGCCGGCCGTCGGCATGTGCTGAATCCGGGCTCGAACCAAAGCGATGAACCGGCGCCTCGTGGCGCCGGTCCTGCGGCTTCCATGCGAAGCCGGCCCTTCCGGCGTTAGTTCGCGGGGCTGTGCAATTCGATCAGCTTCAGAAGCAGGCGCTCGCCATTCGCCTGGATGTGGTCGCGCATTGCCGAGGCCGCGCCATCGGCGTCGCGCCTGCGTACGGCCGCCAGGATTGGCGCGTGCGATTCAACCTCGCCCTCCGCATCCGTGCCGTAGACCTTCATGTGCAATATGGAAAGCCGCGTCGCCGACTGCAGTCGCTGCAGTGTGTCGAGCAGCAATTCGTGCCCGCTTGGCTTGCACAGGACCCAGTGGAAATGCATGTCGGCCTCGATCAGGCCGGGAATGTCGCCGTTATGGGCGCATTCCGCCATTCGTGCGTATGCATCCTCGATCTGCCGCATCTCCGCCTCGCGGATGCGGCCGTCGACCAGCGCCGAGCGCAGCGCGTAGGATTCCAGCAGCGCGCGAAGCGTGTAGGTTTCCTTCGCCCGCCGGGGGGTGATCTGCGGGATGCGCACGCCCCGCCGCTCATGCAGTTCCAGCAGACCAAGGGTGGCGAGCGAGCGCAGCGCCTCGCGGATGGTCTGGCGGGAAGCGGCGAAGCGCTTGGCGAGCGCCACCTCCCGCAGCGGCGAGCCCGGCTCGAAGACGCCCGACAGGACTTCTTCGCGCAACTGGTCGGCGACTTCCGAAACCAGCGTCGGCAGCGTTTCTTCGGAGTGTTTGATCGTTTGGCTCATGTCAAATGCATCCTGTTCCATGACGACCGGTTCGCCCGGCGCCGGAACGGGATCGAGAGTCGTTACAGAACACTCTACAAACACGGTTCACGCCGCGAAAGTGCATACGCAACTTGCTGCGGCAAGTATTCCGCGATCTCAAAGCGCCGGCAGTTTCTCGTAGCGATAGTCCCTGGCGTGGCAGTTCGAGATCGACAGGGCCTCGACCTCGCCGCCGTCGCCCCGCAGGACCTTGACGTAGTAGGTCTGCGCTCCGGCGTAGCGCGGCTGCCGGTCGTCGTCGAAGGATTCTGCCTCCAGCGGCGCCCAGGAGGCCATGTAGCAATCGGCAGCCGTCGCATAGAGCGGCAGAACCTGGCCGATCGCCTTGCCCGGCCCCCATTGCAGCACCGCGTTTCCATCTTCCTCGCGAATGCGGACGAGACCGTCGAGCACAGGGCAGAGATAGCGTCCCGACAGCTCCCCGATCTCCTCGGCGGGCACGGTTTGCGGATGGGCCCTGATGAAAGGCTCCGGCGGATTGTCGCCGAAGGCGATCCTCAGGCCGTCCGGGCCATATTCGACCTCATATTCGTAATGGCCCCAGCTCTTCATCCGCCCGTCGCCGGCAGGAAGAAGCGCCGCCTTGGCCGCGCCGAACCGGATCGAGCGAACCGGAACCTTGCCGGTCGGGCGCTGGCGTTCGCCACCCATGATTTCCACCAGATAGCCATTGTCCTCGTTGACCCAAAGCCCAGCCAACTGCTCGGGCAGGGAGGCGCCCGGCGCGCTCGTCTTCGCGCCCAGACGCTCCGCCGCCCAGGCGGCGACATCGCCCGCCAGGCCGAGGCCAGCCGACAGCGGCTGGTTGGAGAAGAGCAGCACGAACAGGTCCAGTTCGGGGACGCGCACGAAACCGGAAGCGTGAGCATAGGAGTGGCCGCCCTTGCCATATGCGGGCGAGCCGCAGACGTTGAGCCGGTTGGTGCCGCAACCATACATGATCCCGGCGCCGTCGGCGTCCTCGCGAAACGCGCCGAACCGCTCGAACCACTCCCCGGCGAGCTCGTCGCGCCGAATATGCTGGTGCCAGTTAATCATGTCGGCGGCGGTCGACACCACCGATCCGTCGCCCAGCACCTCCATGTTGTTGTGGTAGTTCTGCAGCGCGCCATATTCGGACACGCGGTAGGTGCCGGCCATGCGCGGATAGGCTTCTGCGTAGTGAAACCCGTAGAAGGAATCGGCCATGCCTGCCGGACGGAACACCGCCCGGCGCGCATAGCCATCGAGGGTTTCGCCTGTCACCGCCTCCACCACCTCGCCCAGCAGCGTGAAGTCGGTGGACTGGTAGAAGGTCTGCGTTCCGGGCGGGACGTCGAGATGGCTCATGTCGTAGACGAAATCCATGCGCCGCCTGAAAGTCATGCCGGCTTCCGGGGTCGAGCCGCACAGGACCATGAAATGTTCGTCGTGCTGCAGGCCGGAGCGGCTGTCGAGGAGGTTTCGCACGGTGACCGTTTCGGAAACGCGCGCCAGTCGCGGCAGGTAGGTGCACACCGGCGCGTCAAGATCCACCCGCCCCTGCTCGGCCAATTGCAGGATCGCATAGGCGGTGAAGTGCTTTGAGATCGAGGCGATCCAGAACGGCGTCGTCAGCGACTCCGGGTCCTGCCAGTGCTGGCCGGGATGGATCTGCCGGTCGCCCCAGCCGCGCCAGGGGGCCGGCTCGTCGCCGCGCTGCACGACCACGAACATGCCCATGCCGGGCCCGTCCATCTTGCTCTCGAAATAGGTGTCGAGGGCCGCAAGATCAAAGATGGTCTGCTTTGCTGCGATTTCAGCGGTCATTATCCGTCTCCTGTAGGCGATACATCCTTGGAACCGCGCCGATCAGCGCGCGGGTATATTCGTGCCGGGGGGCGCGGAAGACCTCCACCGTGGTGCCGCGCTCCACGATCTTGCCGGCGGTCATGACGATCACGTCGTCGCAGACATATTTCGCGAGGCTCAGATCGTGGGTGATGAAGATGATCGAGCAGCGGTGCTCGCGCCTGAGCTTCAGGAACACCTCGAGAACTCCGTCGCGCGTCTCCGCATCGAGCGCGGAAACCGCCTCGTCGGCGATCAGCAGCCGGGGACGCGGTGCGATGGCGCGCGCGATCGCCACGCGCTGGCGCTGGCCGCCGGAGAGCTGGTGCGGATAGCGAACGCCCATTCCCGCATCGAGCCCTGTCGCCTCGAGCGCCTCGGCCACCCGCGCCGCCACCTCCGCCGGGCCGAGTTCCCGGCGAATGGCGTAGAGGCTTTCGGCTACGATATCCCTGATGCGCCAGCGCGGGTTGAGACTGGCGCCCGGATCCTGGAAGACATACTGCACCTGGGGCCGCAGATGGTCGCGTTCGGCGCGCGTCAATGACGAGACGTCGCGCCCGAGAAGCTCGATCACGCCATGCTGTGGCTTGCGCAACTGGACCAGCGCCCGCGCCAGGGTCGACTTGCCCGATCCCGATTCGCCGACCACTCCCAGAATGCGGCCTGCTTTCATCTCAAAGGAGATGCCGTCGACCGCCCTGACCTCGCGATCGCCTGAACGCCGCCCGCCATAGACATGGCTGAAGCCGGTCACCCGTAGGGCGGTCTCCGCCGGGCGGTCGGAGGTTTCGGCGAGGCCGCGGAACCGCGCCAGCGCCGTGGAGCGCTGGATCAATTCGCGCGAGTATTCGTGCGATGGATGTTCGATAACCTGCTCGCGCGTGCCCGTCTCGACGATGTCTCCGTCGCGCATGACGACGATGCGGTCGGCGATCTCCGCAGCAAGCCCGATATCGTGCGTAATGAACAGCATGGCGACGCCGTGTTCGCGGGTCAGCGCCATCAGCAGAGACACGATCTCCTTCTGGATGGTCACGTCGAGGGCGGAGGTCGGTTCGTCGGCGATGAGGAGCTTCGGCCGGTTGGCGATCGCCATCGCGATGACCACCCGCTGGCGCTGGCCGCCCGACAATTCGTGCGGGAAGGAATCTGCGCGCACGCCCTGCTGGGCGAGACCGACCTGGCGAAGCAATTCGCCCACCTCCCGCTCCATCTCGCCCGAAGAGAGCGATCGGTGATAGGAGATCCCCTCCCCGATCTGCCGGCCGATCGTCATCAGCGGATTGAGCGCCGACAGGGGTTCCTGAAACACGAAGCCGATGTCGCCGCCGCGCAGCGAGCGAACCTCGCGGCGCGACAGCCTGGTGACGTCGCGGCCGTCGAAGATCACCTCGCCGGATGGCGTCATCATCCTTGGCAGCAGATCGATCACGGCAGAAGCGGTGAGCGACTTGCCCGATCCGGACCGTCCGACGACGACGACCGTCTCGCCCCTGGCGACCTGCAGGTCGATGCCATTGATCAACTGCTGGCCGGCGAAAGAGACCTTGAAATCGCGGATGTCGAGAAGCGCGGTCATGCCTTTGCCTCCGGTCCGGGAGCGAGTTGGGCGTCCTCGCGCAGCGCGACGGAAAGCGTCGGGTCGAGCCGTTCGCGCATGTGATCGCCGACCGCATTGATGACGTAGACCGTCACCGCGACGAAGGCGCCGGGAAAGACGATGGTCCAGGGCGCGACGACGAAGACGTCCTTGCCGATGGCGATCATGTTGCCCCAGCTCGGAATCTCCGGCGGTACGCCCGCGCCGAGGAAGCTCAGCGCGGCTTCGGCCATGATGACATGGGCGAACAGGAAGGTGGCGTGAACGAGGATCACCGGCAGCACATTGGGCAGGATGTGCAAGACAAGGATCTGCCAGTGTGGCCTGCCATTCAGGCGCGCCGCCTCGACATAGGGTTGGGCCGCGATGGCGAAGACGGCGCTGCGCACGATGCGCGAGACGCCGGGCAATTCGGCGACCGCGATCGCGAAGATCACGACGACGAATCCGGCGCCCATTATCGAGGACAGCGCGATGGCCAGGAGGATGGTCGGCATGGTCATCAGCGCGTCCATGAAACGCATGCCGAAGAGATCGAAAAGCGGAGAATAGCCCGCCAGGAGGCCGATCAGCCCACCGGCCACGCAGGTAAGCAGGGTGGTGATCACGGCGACGAAAAGCGACACGCGCGCGCCATAGATGCAGCGGCTGAAGATGTCGCGGCCGAGCTGGTCGGTGCCGAACAGCGCCTCGGTCGAGGGCGCCTTCATCCGCATCAGCGGGTCGATGTAATAGGGGTCGGTCAGGCGCAGCACGGAAAGCACGGCGAGCGCCAGGATGGCGATGATGGTGATCGCGACCAGCACCCCGACGCTGCCGCGCGGCAGGAGCCGGAAGGGGGCCAGCAGAAGATGTCGGTCCACGGTTCGGCTCCGGTTCAAGAGGTGGTCGTCGTGCGCGGATCGAGCACGACATAGACAATGTCGAGAAGGACATTGACGACGAGATTGATGATCACGAACAGGATCAGGATGCCCTGCAGCACCGGAAAGTCGCGGTTCGAGATGGCGCCGACGAGCAATCGCCCGATCCCCGGCAGGGAGAACACGGTCTCGATGATGATCACGCCGTTGATCAGGTTGAGGAAGGCCAGCCCGATCACCGCGATGATGGCCGGCGCGGCATTGCGGAGCGCATGGCGGGTGATGACGCGAAACTCGGGCGCCCCCTTTGCCCGGGCGGTGCGGACGAAATCGCGGGCGAGCTGCTCGATCATCGAAACGCGAGTGATGCGCGACATGAAGGCGATGGAATGCAGCGTCACGGCAATGGCCGGCAGCGCCAGATGCCGCAGGAACTTCACCGGCCCCTCCTGGATCGAAGTGTAGCCCTGCACGGGCAGAAGCTGCATCTTCAGGGACAGGAAATAGATGAGCAGATAGCCGACCAGGAAGACCGGCAGCGAGATGAGCACGCCGGTAAACGCCACGAAGAAGCGGTCGGAGCGCGTTCCCTGAACCGCGCCGGTGAAACAGCCCAGCGGCACGGCGATAACGATGG
>JAUIBM010000648.1 GCA_030428345.1 Alphaproteobacteria bacterium
GAAATCTTGCCTTCAACACTGCAACACTGGAGGGCGGGCATCGTTTCGCCTCAAATCTGGGGCGTCTTCGCTATGTCTGGATCCTGGTTTCAAATCTTTTCGCCTCGATCCTGACGCTGGGCATGCTGCGGCCATGGGCGGCGATCAGGACATGGCGCTACATGGCGAACCATACGAGCCTCATCGCCAATGGCGAGCTTGACCGGTTCGTCGACGTCGCCGCGCCGCAAGGCAGCGTCGCCGCGGCGGAATTCTTCGATATCGAAGGCATCGATTTCGGATTGTAACCGGCAGATTGTAACCCCCACGTTGGAACCGGCAAAGGAGCCCGGCGCGATGATCGAAGGACGATACTTCCCGCCGGGCTCTTCGCAGGCGCTTCCGGCAAGGCTGTGGTCGGTTTCGGGCGAGTTGCGGCTGATGCTGGAGGGCGAAGCGGCCCCGCGCCATCCGCGCCTCGTTTCCGTTTCCGACAAGCTGGCATCGATACCGCGCAAGTTCGCCTTTCACGACGGCGGGGTGTTCGAGGCGCCGGGCAATACGGATGTCGACGGCATGATGGCGAGCCATGGCAGTTTCTTCAGCCGGCTCTCGCGCATCGAGGCGCACAAGGGATTTGTCGCCGGCGCGGTCGTCCTGACGGTTGTCCTGCTGTTCGGGCTCTATCGCTGGGGCCTGCCCGCCCTGGCGACGGGCGCGGCGATCGCGACACCTTCGGCGCTGCTTTCCACCATGGATGCGGGCGTCCTGCAGACGGTCGACCGGGCCTTCTTCAAGCCGAGCGCATTGGCCGAGAGCGAGCATGAACGCATCGCCGCGATCTTCGCCGAGCTTTCCGAAATTTCCGGCCAGAAGCATCCGCCGCTCGAACTGCTTTTCCGCCATGGCGGGCGGCTGGGCGCGAACGCCTTCGCGCTGCCGGGCGGCACCGTCGTCATCACCGACCAGTTGATCAACAAGGCTGAGAACGACGACGAGATCGCCGGCGTGCTGGCGCATGAAATCGGCCATGTTCAGCATCGCCACTCCCTCAAGCAGATCTACCGGATTTTGGGCCTCACCTTCATGATCGGGGTCATCGGTGGCGATTCAGGTCAGATCGTCGACGATGTCATCGGCCAGGCCGCCGCCCTGCAGAGCCTCTCCTATACGCGTGAATTCGAGGCCGACGCCGACCGGCGCAGCGTGGAGATCATGACCCAGGCCGGCCGCGATCCGATCGCCTTTGTACGGCTGCTCGAGCGCATCACCAAGAACACGCCCTCGGCGAAAAAGACCGGCTGGATGTCGACCCATCCCGGCACGGAGGATCGTCGCAAGTCGGTCGCCGAATATGCGGAGAAAATAAGAACCGCCAGGTGATCGCCACGGCACGCTTGCTTGAACCAGGGGCAAGTCGAACCGCCGAGGTTGACAGCCGGGGACCGCGTAGCCAAGAAGCGCGAGGGCGGCAGAGGAGTTCACGTGCAAAGTCTGGCATTCGTTACAACCTGCAAGGGCAGGCTTCATCACCTGAAGGAAACGCTTCCGCTGATGGTCGCGGGCAATCCGGACCAGATCGTCGTGGTCGATTACGACTGCCCCGACGGCGCCGGGGAGTGGGTGGCCGCCAATTATCCCGATGTGACAGTCTGCAAGGTGGAGAACGCACCGAAATTCTCCCCTTCGAGGGCACGCAATGCCGGCGCGCGAATGGTGAAGTCCGACGCGATCTTTTTCGTGGATGCCGACGTGAAGGTGGTCGGCGATCTGGTCGGATGGGCGCGCTCCAATGTTCAAGATGGAAGCTTCTACCGGGTTTCGCGCAATGAGGAAGATTCGGTTCGCAGCCTGACCGGCAGCTTCATCTGCCTGCGCAAGGATTTCGAGCGGATCGGCG
>JAUIBM010000076.1 GCA_030428345.1 Alphaproteobacteria bacterium
TCAGCACCGGCATCGGCTTCACCCCGGCAGGCAGGGTCTGGCCCTTGGCCGTATCGTAGAGCTTGCCGGTCTCGGCCAGCACCAGCCCATGGTCGCGCGCATCGGCGATCACCTGCGGCGCCCAGATCACGCCGCCGCCGGCGTCGTCGCCGCCCAGGATCGCCATGATCATCCCGTAATCGGTTCCCACATTCTCGAAACCGCGGAAAATCCCGGTCGGGATGTTGAAGATATCGCCTTCCTCCAGCACCACCTCCCCGGCCGTGCCCCAGCGGCCCCAGAAGAAGCGCCAGCGCCCCTTCAGGACGAAGAACACCTCGGCGGTGCGATGCGAATGCAGCGAGTTGCGGCATTTGGGCGGCTGTCCGGCCGCCCCGATGTTGAAGCCGTGCGGGATCGACAGATGCACATGCTGGTCCGGGCTCTCGGAAACCCCGCCGCCGATGATCGTGAAGTTCTCCTTGGCGTTCGAGCCGGGCGTATGGGCGTCGATGAAGGCGGTCCGGCATGGCTGCAGATCGCCATAGCGCACGATCCGCGCTTCCATTTCCTGCGGTGTCATGTTGTTGGTCCTTGAGGGTCGGGGAAGGTCGGATCGGCCAGCGGCGTGCCGGGCTGCGATCCGGTGATGTCGGCATGCAGCCAGACCATCCGGTCGAGAAACCAGGCCTTGCCGCCCATGGTGAGGGCAAGGCCGAGAAGGGCCGCGAAGGGGTCGAGCGCGTAAAGGCCCCAGACGAACGGAATGACGCCCAGCACGGCGACTCCCGTCAGCACCTTGGCCGCCCGCAGGTGATGCGCCGGCAGGCTGCGCCGCGCGCGCTCCAGCCAGAGCCGTTCGCCCAGCACGCCCCGGCTCATCCACGCGCCGAAATCGCGTGGCGGCGCAAAGGCGCGCGGATTGATGAAGGTCCAGGCGATGACGAGGGCGAGCGGCGCGACGGCCCACCAGCCGATCCAGACCCGCGACCAGACCGCCAAGGCAAGCAGCGGCAGGATGGCGAACCGGCTCCAGCCGCTGGCCGGATTGGCGTGCCGCAGCCATGTGGCGTCGCTCATGCCCATCGCCCGTTCCGATGCCGCAAAGACATCCATCAGCGCGGCCTTTCCTGCATGACGATCTGCTTCCAGATAGCGACTTCGTCATAGAGGGCGCATTCGCGTCGCACGGTTCCGCCCGGCACGCCGAACGGGCCGAATTCGGCATGGGCCATGCCCATCACATGCACCCGCGCCCCGCTCGGCCGGCCGAAGGCGCCCCAGCCCGAATGCGTTCCGTCGAGCGACCAGCGGATTGCCGCCCGCGGCGACAGCATGCCGCCATCCATGCCGATGCAATGATGGATCCGGAACTCGGCGTCGGGAAAGGAGGATCGCAGGCCCAGCCAGAAGCCGCCGACGCTGGCATGCGAAAGGCCGTCGACGCCGCCGGGATAATGCGTCACCACCGCCCGGTCATAGACCTGCGGGATGATGTGGAAGTCCTTGGCCATCAGCCGGGTCAGGATTTCGGCATATTTTCCGCCCCATTCATTGTCGTTGCCGGTTCCGCGATAGCCGCCATCGACATCCACCTCCGGCGTGAACGGCCGGGCGCATTTGTCGGGCCCGCCTTCGATCTCGACCAAATGGCGGGCATATTCCTGCGGATCCATGCCCAACTGGCGGACGATGCCGCCATAGTCGCGCACCAGCCATTCGTCGAAGATCGCATTGTCCTTCGCGGCGCAATCGGCGATCACCCGGATCGTGAAGGATTTTCCGCTTGCCTTGCCGAAGACGCCGTCGCGCAGATGCGTGCCGGTCGTGACGATGCGGTGCGAGGACAACATGCCGGCCTGCGGATCGCCGGACCAGATCACATCCTCGCCGAAAAGCTGGCGACCGGGGAATTCGTTGATCGTCGCCATGGTCGCGGCGATGACCGCCTGGTTGCCGCGCTGGATGCCCATGGGCGAGCGCACGGGAATGTCGCTCGTGTAGTAATGGTTCAGCGTCCCGACCCCGCGATCCTCCCAGATCTCTCGGGTGATGCCCAGGATGTAATCCGGGAAGTCGCGCCATTTGGGATCGAAGCCATTCATAGGTCCTGTTCCTCGGGTTTGCGGGCCGAGCCGCGAACGATCAGCGGCCCTTCGATACGGATCTTGCAGGCGCTGGTATCGCCTTCCTCGATATGGGAGAGGAGCGCCTCCACCGTGGCGCTGACCATCCGGTTGACCGGCTGGCGCAGCGTCGTCAGGTCATAGGCGGCCCATTGCGCCATCGGCACGTCGTCATAGCCGACAACGGAGACATCCTGCGGCACGCGCAGGCCGAGTTCGGCGCGCAGGACATCCATCACGGCGAACGCCATGTGGTCGTTGCCGACGAAGATCGCGTCCGGCCGCTCGGGCCCGGCGAACAGCGTTCGGGTAGCCTCGCCGGCCGTCTCGCGGCTATACATGCCGTCGATGACCGCGAAGGGTTCCAGGCCCGCCGCCGCCAGCCCAGTGGCGAAGCCGGCGGCGCGGTCGCGCCCGGTCGAGGAGCCCGCCCAGCCGGCGATATGCGCGATGCGGCGGTGGCCGCCGGCGATGAGAAACTCCGCGATCTTGCGCCCGCCGGCCAGGTTGTCGGAGGTCACCTCCGAAAGACGCGGATCGTCCTGCCCGCGGTTGAACATGACGACCGGAATGCCCGCCGCCGCGCAACGTGCGGTGAGGTCGTTGGTCATCGCGACGGAAGCGGTAATGATCCCGTCGACCTGGTAGTCGAGCAATTCCTCCGTCACCTTGCCCACGATCCCCGTCTCGTTGGAGGCCATGAACACCAGCACGTGATAGCCCCGCGCCTGCAGCGCATTGGACAGGCGCTCCAGCGCCAGCGGATAGAACTGGTTGTCGAGATAGGCGACGATGAGCCCGATGATGCGGCTCTTGCCGGTGATCAGCGAGCGCGCCAGCACATTGGGCCGATAGCCCAGGGCATCGGCCGCCTTGCGCACCTTCTCGGTCATCTTCTTGGACGCCGAACTGCCGGGCGTGAAGACGCGCGACACCGCCGACTGGCTGACGCCCGCCAGCCGCGCGACATCCATGGATGTGACCCTTTCGTTGGCCATCAACCCGCCGTCCAGCCGCCATCCACCTTGAGCGAGGCGCCCGTCACCAGCGCCGAGGCGTCGCTCGCCAGGTACACCGCCGCCCCCATCATGTCCTCCACCCTGCCGACCCGGCCGAGCTTGATCTTCTCCTCGATCCAGCGCACCCGCTCCGGATTGGCGAAGGTCGGCTCGGTCAGCGGCGTGCGGATGAAGGTCGGGCAGATCGTGTTGACGCGGATGCCAAGCGGGCCCCATTCGATCGCCATCGCCTTCACGAAGCCTTCCACCGCATGCTTGGAGGCGCAATAGACGGCCCGGTCGATGCCGCCGATATGCGCCATCTGCGAACTGATCTGGATGATCGAACCGGGCTTGCCCGCCGCGATCAGCCCCTTCGCCACCGCGACCGACAGGAAATACGCGCCGCGCACATTGATGTTCATCACCGCATCATAGTCGGCAGGCGCCGTGTCGACCGCCGGCGAGTGGCGCGCATATCCGGCGGAATTGAGCAGCACGTCGAAGGGTTCGCACGCGCCGACCGCCGCCGACACCGCTTCCACATCGGCGACGTCCAGCGTCAGGCCCTCGCCCTTCCAGCCCTGCTCGCGGATCGCCTCCACGGCCTGTTCCAGTCTCTCGCCATTGCGTGCGGCCAGCGTCACATGCGCCCCGGCCTCGGCCAGGGCCGCGGCGCAGGCAAGCCCGATCCCTGAAGACGCGCCGGCGACAAGCGCGCGCTTGCCGTCCAGTCGAAAGCTCGGGGTTTTCGGCAATATCGTCATGCTGTTTTCCTTTCCGATGCCCGGTCCGGTCCGGACATCGGTTCTTGGCAGTTTCTCCGCCGCATGACTACTCCGCCGCCTCGCGCGGTTCGGCGGCGGCGCCATAGGCGACATTGCGGCCGCCATAGCGGCGCACCCGCACATTGGCCTGCTCGGCATGGCCGACAAACCCTTCCAGGATGCACAGGCGCGAGCAGTATTCGCCAATGCTCGCCGCCGCCTCGTCGGTGACGATGCGCTGGTAGGAATGGGTCTTTAGGAACTTGCCCACCCACAGCCCGCCGGTATAGCGGCCGGCCTTGCGCGTCGGCAGGGTGTGATTGGTGCCGATCACCTTGTCGCCATTGGCGACATTGGTGCGCGCGCCCAGGAACAGCGCGCCATAGGAATGCATGTTTTCCAGATACCAGTCGTCCCGGTCGGTCATCACCTGCACATGCTCGGAGGCAATCTCGTTGGCGACCGCGAGCATCTCCTCATGGCTGCCGCAGACGATCACCTCGCCATAATCCTCCCAGCTCCTGGCGGCGGTCTCCGCAGTGGGCAGGATCTTCAGCAGCCGTTCGATCTCCTCGAGGGTCGCGCGCGCCAGGCCGGCGGAATTCGTCACCAGCACAGCCGGCGAATTGTAGCCGTGCTCGGCCTGGCCCAGCAGGTCGGTCGCGCACAGCTCCGCATCCACCGTCTCGTCGGCGATGACCATGGTTTCGGTCGGGCCGGCGAAGAGGTCGATCCCGACCCGGCCGAACAATTGACGCTTGGCCTCCGCGACATAGGCGTTGCCGGGGCCGACCAGCATGTGGACCGGCTCGATCGTCTCGGTTCCAATGGCGAAGGCGCCCACCGCCTGGATGCCGCCGAGCACGTAGATCTCATGCGCCCCGCCCAGATGCATGGCGGCGATCACCGCCGGATTGGGCTCGCCCCTGAAGGGTGGGGTCGCCGCGGCGATGCGCGGAACGCCGGCGACGCTGGCCGTCAGCACCGACATATGCGCGGAGGCGACCATCGGAAACTTGCCGCCGGGCACGTAGCAACCCACCGAGCGCACCGGAATGTTGCGATGCCCCAGGAAGACGCCGGGCAGCGTCTCGACCTCGATGTCCTGCATCGAGGCGCGCTGCGCCTCGGCGAAACGGCGCACCTGGTCCTGGGCGAAGCGGATATCCGCCATCTCGCGCGCCGTGACCTTCTGCATCAGCGCCTCGATCTCGGACGCCGAGAGCCGGAAGGAAGCCGGCGCATAATTGTCGAATTTCTGCGACAGCTCGCGCACGGCCGCATCGCCGCGCGCCTCGATTTCGGCAAGCGTCGTCTCCACGACGGCGCGCACCCTGGCGTCGTCCTGCGAACGCTCGCCTTCCGCCTTGCCGCGCTTGAGATATTCGACTGTCATTGCTTTTCGTCTCCTCCGGATCCGGTTGAACGAGCCTGCTTCATGGCTTCGCGGTCACCTGTCCTGCGCACCGGGCGGCGTGGCCAGGCCTTCGTCAAACGCCTCCCAGCCCTTGCCGCCGAAGACATCATGACCGAGCTGGGCCAGCACGCTGGCGAAATCCACCGATACCGGATTGTCCTTGATGCGCCCGTCGACGACGAGCCAGAAATCCATATAGGGAATGCGGACGCGCTTGCCGGTTGGCGCGATGCCCATGAACGGGCCGGAATGCGTCGCCTCGATATGGCCGAAACAGGCCGCCCATTCCCCGTCCGCGATGAACTTTTCCGTCTTGTAGACCCGGTCGGAAAAGGCGGCGCGCAGGGGCAATTGCCAATTCGCCCGGAATTCGGCGATGCCCTTCTTGACGCCGCAACCCTGGTTGCCGCGCCACAGGAAGTCCTCGTGAAAATAGGCTGTCATGTCGTTTTCGGCATTGGCGAGCCCCGCCTCCATGCGGCGCACCGCCGCCAGCGAGGCTTGCGAGCGCGCCATATGCGCCTTGGCGTCTTCTTCTGTTGCTGTGGTCATGCGATCCGCTCTCCGGATGTTGTATCGAAAAGGTGGCAAATGGCGGCGGGAACGCTGGCCGCGATCGGCGCGCCAATTTCCACGCGAAAATCCTTGGGCGCCTTGATCGCCACGAGCGAGCTGCCATCCCTGACGGTCACCATGGTGGCGTCGCCCAGCAATTCCAGCGAATAGACCGGCGCGGCAAGTTCCCCGCTCTCGGCCAGCGCCGCGTCCTCCGCGCGAAAGCCCAGCGTGACCGGTCCGTCCGGCGCGGCAAGGCCGGCGACGCGAAGTTTCGCGCCCTGAAAAACCCCGTCGGCCATGCGGCCCTCGACAAGGTTCATGGCGGGCGAGCCGATGAAGCTGGCGACGAACGCATTCGCGGGCCGGTCGTAGATCTCGGTCGGCGTGCCGACCTGCTGGACGACCCCCTTGTTCATGACCACGACCCGGTCGGCCAGCGTCATCGCCTCGATCTGGTCATGCGTCACATAGACCGTGGTCACCTTGAGCTCATGCGAAAGGTTGCGGATCTGCGCCCGGGTCGACACCCGTAATTTGGCGTCGAGATTGGAAAGCGGCTCGTCCATCAGGAACACATTGGGCTGGCGCACGATGGCGCGCGCAAGCGCAACGCGCTGGCGCTGGCCGCCGGAAAGATCGGCGGGCCGGCGATGCAGCAGCGGGGTCAGCTCGACCATCTCCGCGGCGCGGCGCACCCGCGCGTCATGCTGCGCCGGATCGACCTTGCGCACCTTCAGCGGGAAGCGGATGTTCTCGTAGACATTCATGTTCGGATAGAGGGCGTAGCTCTGGAACACCATCGCGATATCCCGGTCCTTTGGATCGAGATCGTTGATCCGCTTGCCGTCGATCAGGATGTCGCCCTCGCTCACATCCTCCAGCCCGGCTATCATCCGCATCGTCGTCGTCTTGCCGCAGCCCGAAGGCCCGAGCAGGACGAGGAATTCCTCGTCGGCGATCGTCAGGTCAAGCCGGGCGACGCCCACCGAACTGCCCCATCGCTTGGAAACGCCGCGCATCTGGATCTCTGCCATTGCGGCCTCCCATTTGCATACGAATTCAACACTGATACGCTCACCATGCTCAAGAATTCGCGCTTTTGCAAGCGGATTACGCGAATACTCAGCGATACTGCGCATTTCGACCGCGATAAAGCGATCCTATATTGCATTCGTATGCGAAAATGGATAGCCTGATGTATCGGCGCGCTGAAACGGCCGCCGCGCCGCAGGCAATGGACAACGCGCCGGCCTCCTCGCCGGCAATCCACACAGGGAGTTTCGCGATCATGCGCATTTGGAAAACATTGGCCCTGACGACGGCGCTCGCCGCCTTCAACAGCGCGGCAGCCCTTGCCGGATGCGGCGCGCCGGCCGGCGACGTCAGAATCCTCGGCAACGACTTCGCCGCGATCCATGTCGTGGCCGATGCGGCGGCGAATTGCGCCGGCGACGGCGTCACCGTTTCCTCGAACCTGACCAAGGAGCATGACAAGCTCAACGTTCCGGCGCTGACGGCAAACCCCGCGCAATATACCGCGGTTCACGTCGCCACCAGTTCGATCGTGCCGCTGCTCAGCCAGGGCCTCGTCCGTCCCCTCGACGATCTCGTCGCCAAGTACGGCCAGAACCTGAAGCCGAACCAGCTGGTGAAGATCGACGGCAAGGTCATGGCCGTCGCCTTCATGTCCAATGCGCAGCACCTCTTCTACCGCAAGGACATTCTGGAAAAGGCAGGCGTCCAACCGCCGAAGACCTATGAAGAGGTCCTGGCCGCCGCCAAGGCCGTCAAGGATGCGGGAATTCTCCCCAACCCCGTCGCGCTGAACACCAAGGCCGGATGGAATCTGGGCGAGGAATTCATCAACATGTACATTGGCGAAGGCGGCTCCTTCTTCAAGGACGGCACGGCGGAGGTGGCGATCAACAATCCCGCCGGCGTCAAGGCGCTGACCATGCTCAAGGATCTGATGGCCTATTCCAGCCCGGATTTCCTCACCTTCGATTCCAATGCGACCGCGGCCGAATGGGAAAGCGGCAATCTGGCGCTCGCAACGATGTGGGGCTCGCGCGGCGGACCGATCCTCGACGACCAGGGCTCGACGCCCGAAGTCGTCTCGAACACCGTGCTGACGGCCGCCCCCACGGTCGGCGGCGGCTCCATCCCCGCGTCCACGCTGTGGTGGGACGGCTTCGTCATCGCCGCGAACATCTCCGACTCGGACGCGGAAGCAAGCTTTGCGGCGATCATGCACGGCATCTCGCCGGAAGTGATCAAGCAACACAATACCGACGCCGTCTGGCTGGTTGAAGGCTATGTCCCGACGCCCGCCTCCGCCGGCGTTACGGAGACCGCGGCCGCCGGCGCCAAGCCCTATCCGATGCTGCCCTATATGGGCCTGCTGCACACCGCGCTGGGAGACAATCTCGCCCAGTTCCTGCAGGGTTCGGAAACCGCCGAGCAGGCGCTCGCCGATGTCGAGGCGGCCTATACCGCGGCGGCCAAGGGCGCCGGCTTCCTGAAGTGAGCCTCTCGCAGGGCGGGATCCGCGCGTCCCGCCCTGCCCCCATTCGCCGGCCCGCCGGGCCAGGACGGAACCTTGAACGGGGCAAGCCATGCCGCATCGCACCTTCTTCTGGTTCATCTTGCCTTCGCTTACGGCAATGTTCCTGTTCATCGCCCTGCCCATCGTCTCGGTGATGATCCAGTCCCTGCATGTCGAGCATGAGCAGGTGGTGATCCAGATCGAAAGCTGCGGCCCGTTCGGCTGCACCAAGGAAACACAGGTCGACGCCGCGGCGACCGCCAGGCTGCGCGAAGCCGCGCCGCTCGGCCGCTTCAACGGTTTCGGAACCTATGTAGACCGCAACCATCTGGCCACCGCCGAAGTGGCGCAGGCCTGGCGCGAGACCGGAACGCCGGGCGCCTTTGCCGGCAAGCTGATGAACCTGCCCTTCTACCGCGCGCTGGCCTTCACCCTCACCTACACCTTCTTCGTCACCCCCATGGTGGTGATCCTCGGCCTTGCCGTGGCGCTCGGCGTCAATGCGCTGCCCGGCATGCTCAAGGGCCCGACCATCTTCGTCTCGCTGCTGCCGATGATCGTAACGCCGCTGATCGGCTCGCTGATCCTGTTCTGGATGATCGATTCGCGCGGGATCCTCGGCGCCTCGCTGCAATGGCTGACGGCCGACCCCGCCCTTTCGCTCAAGGCCTCGCCCGCGCTCACCTGGGCGACGCTGATCGTCTACGGCATCTGGCACAGCCTGCCCTTCGCCTTCATGGTGTTCTATGCCGGCCTGCAGACCGTTCCCGGCGAGACGCTGGAGGCGGCGATGATCGACGGCGCCAATCGCTGGGAGCGTGTGCGCTATGTCGTGGTGCCGCATCTCTCCCCGCTGGCGGTGTTCATCCTGCTGATACAGCTGATGGACAATTTCAGGGTCTTCGAGCCGATCGTCGGCTTCTCGGCCGAGGCC
>JAUIBM010000649.1 GCA_030428345.1 Alphaproteobacteria bacterium
GGTCCGCCAATACTTGCTTGGCGTGCTGGAGACCCAGGTCGAAACGCTTCTGAGCCTTCAAAGGCCCTCCGGCGCATGGACGACGCTGCTGGACGATCCCCGGTCCTACGAGGAAATGTCGGCGACAGCCGGCTTCGGCTACGCCCTGCTCAAGGGCGCCAGGCTCGGCGTGGGCGATGGGCGCTGGCGGGCGGCGGGTGAGAAGGCGCTGGCCGTCACGCTCGCCAATATCGGGGCCGACGGCGCGCTCGCCAATGTCTCCTATGGCACGCGCATGGGCCATGACCTGCAATTCTACCGCGACATACCGATCCAGCCGACCGGCTACGGCCAGGCGCTGGCGATCCTGTGCGTCGCCGAAGGCCTCAACCTGGCTGGCTCGAAGGAGAAGGCCGCATGACCATGGAAGTGCGATATGGCGCTTCGCCGGCCGACATTGCCGGCATGGATACGCAGCGGCTGCGCGGCGAATTCCTGATTGAGGGATTGTTTGCGCCGGGCGAGTTGCGCTTCACCTATACCCATGTCGACCGGATGATCGTCGGCGGGGCGTGCCCCACGGACAAGGCGCTCGCCTTCGGCGCAGGCGATGACGTCGGCACGCCAAACTTCTTCGACGCGCGGGAAATGGGCATCGCCAATCTGGGCGGCGCGGGCA
This sequence comes from Alphaproteobacteria bacterium, assembly GCA_030428345.1. Taxonomy (GTDB): domain Bacteria; phylum Pseudomonadota; class Alphaproteobacteria; order Rhizobiales; family Rhizobiaceae; genus BOKV01. The sequence continues at coordinate 659 of JAUIBM010000649.1, forward strand.
GCATCGAGGTCGATGGCGTCACGCATGAGCTTGCAAATCGCGACGTGCTCTATGTCGGGCGTGGAACGGGTTCCGTGACTTTGACAAGCGCCGATCCGGCAAATCCGGCCCGGTTCTACATGAATTCGGTCCCCGCAGGGGCAGACATCGCGACCCGGCTGATCCGCAAGTCCGAATCCAAGGTCATCGTGCTCGGCGAGGAAGCGCGCGCCAATTGTCGAAGCCTGGCGATGTATATCCACCCCGAGGTCGCCCCTTCGTGCCTGTTGCTGATGGGCATCACCGACCTTGCCCACGGCAGCGTTTGGAACACCATGCCGCCGCATCTGCATGAGAGGCGCATGGAGGCCTATTGCTATTTCGATCTGCCCGAAGAAGACCGCGTCATTCACCTCATGGGCCGGCCGGACAACACCCGCCACCTGATCGTGGCCAATGGCGACATCGTCCTGTCGCCGGCATGGTCCATCCATATGGGCGCGGGCACCGGCCCCTACGCGTTTGTCTGGGGCATGACGGGTGAAAACCAGGCCTACAACGATGTCGATCCGGTTCCGGTGGCGAGGCTGAAATGACGACTGCGGAAATGACCGTCACGAGCGCCATGACCAGACCGCTCTCCCGCGGCGGGCAGATTGCCTATTGGCAATTGGGGGCGCTCGAGGAGACGCGCTACGACGTCGCCGACACGCCGATGTCGGGGGAGATGGACCCGTTCTTCTTCGTCACCAAGCACAAGAACTTCATCCCGCACGAATATCCCTGCCGCACCCAGTTCGCGGCAGAGCGGCGCGGCAAGCGCCCGAAGCCGCGGGGCGCGTTCGTCCACGCCCGCAACTGGCTTCCATTCGGTTCGCCCCGGGTCGACCTCTCGGGCTTCTGGTTTCGCCCGACACATCTCGCCGTCTGGGCGCGCACCAGCATCATCGCCAAGACGGCGGGGACGGCTCGGCTGCGCCTCGCCACTTGCGGAGGCGCGGTGCTGAGCGTGAATGGCGCGGAGGCCGGCTGGATGGCGCCCTACAGCCGCAACCTGGAGGCGGAGGCGTTTTTCGACGTTTCCCTGGTGGAGGGCGAGAACGAAATCCTGCTTTGGTTCGACGATCTGGCCGAGCGTGACGCGCGCTATTATTTCCAGCTCGATTATCTCGAAGGACCAGCCGCTGCGGTCGCAATCCCCGCCGGCGAGGACAGCGCCGTCGCCGATGCGGTCGAGGC
>JAUIBM010000077.1 GCA_030428345.1 Alphaproteobacteria bacterium
CCGAGCCGAGAAGAAAGCCGCCATTCGCCTCGAAGCCGACCGCGCAGCGCGCTCTTGCGCCGCGCGCGGTCTCGATCGCCTCGATCACAAAGGGAGAGCCGACGCGGGTGCGCGAGACCGCGCGTCCCGAACCGGCGCGGATTGCCGAATTCGAGGTCACGGGCGTCGCGACGGCGTCGGCGTCCAGCCAGAGCGCGGTAGCCCAGCCGAGCAGGTCGCCGGGCAGCGGCGCGCCGGTCTCGTCGGCGAGCAGCGGGCGGTCGCCATCGGCATCGGTCGAGACGATGGCGTCGAGCCGGCGCGCAGCAGCTTCGCGCCGGAACATGGCCGATACCTGCTCTCCCACCGCTTCGGTATCAACCGGCACGAAGCTCGCCGAATGTCCGAAGCGAACGATCTGCGCGCCAAACCCCTCAAGGATATGGGCGAGGCTGTCGGTCGCGACCGACGAATGTTCGTAGACGCCGATGCGCAGGCCGAAAAACGCGTCCGAGTCGAGCAATCCGCTGTATCGCGCCAGCCACCGCGCCATGGCTTCCGCTTCGTCCGCGCCGCCGGGAGCGGCCTGCGCATCGGCCGGCGCCGGGGCCGACCGCAGGCGACGCGCGATTTCCTGTTCATGCGTCTTGGCGATTTCCGCGCCCGGCAGATAGAACTTCACGCCGTTTCGGTCGGCGGGAATGTGCGAACCGGTGATCATGATCGCCGCCTCGTTGCTGGCAAAGGCGTGATGCGCCAGCGCGGGCGTGGGCGCGGTGCCGCAATCATTGGCGACAAACCCGGCCGCCCGGATCGCGGCCGCTGTCTGGCCGGCGAGCGCCGGGCTCGAATCGCGCCGGTCGCGGGCAAGATGAATGGCGTCGCCCGGCTTGCAGAACCCGCCCTGCGAAAGCATCTCGCAGAAGGCCAGGACATGCTCATATGCCGCGCCGGACAGGAGATCGCTCGCCAGTCCGCGCAGTCCGCTCGTGCCGAATTTGACGTCCATTTCGCGTTTGCCTCCGCTATTGCCGCCTTGCGACCCGATTTGCCGCCCTCATTTGCAGCGTTGTGCTGGCATCGCGGGCGCGCCGCTACTATAAACACGGCCTTGATGACGCCTGAACGATGACGCACCGTATTGGAGCAGCTTGGAATGCCGGTATACAGCCTCGACGGGAAATCGCCAGACCTGCCGGAAGCGGACGCCTACTGGGTGGCGCCTGATGCGCATGTGATCGGCAATGTGACGCTGGGAACGGATGTCGGCGTCTGGTTCGGGGCCGTGTTGCGGGGCGACAACGATCCCATTCGGGTCGGCGCGCGGACCAACATTCAGGAAGGCGCCATGCTGCACACCGATCTGGGTTATCCGATCGAAATCGGCGAGGGCTGCACCATCGGCCATCATGCCATCATCCATGGCGCGACCCTGGGCGACAACACGCTCATCGGCATGGGCGCAACCGTGCTCAACGGCGCGGTGATCGGCGCCAATTGCCTGGTGGGCGCCAATGCGCTGGTGACCGAAGGAAAGCGGTTTCCCGACAATTCGCTGATCGTCGGGGCTCCGGCAAAGGCGGTGCGGGTGCTCGACGAGGCGGCGATCGCCGGGCTGCGCGGCGCGGCGCTGCAATATGTGGCAAACTGGAAGCGCTTCAAGGCGGGCATGAAGCGCATCGACTGAATATTGCCGGGAGCCGGGCTCCAGGTCGATCGGCGGATCGACCAGGACCGGCGAGCGATGATTGGCGGGGGGAATAATGGCTGCTGACAATCTTTGGGCGGAGAGCTATCGCGCCCTGTCGGACTTCTCGCATTTCATTGCGCGGGTGGTTGCCGTTGCCGGCGGAATAGTCCTCGTCCTGCTCGTGATCATGACGGTGCTGAGCATCACCGGAAGGGCGCTTTCCTTTCTTGGTCTCGGTCCGGTGCAGGGCGATTTCGAACTGGTCGAGGCGGGCATCGGCTTCGCCATCTTCGCCTTCCTGCCATGGTGCACGCTCAATCGCGGTCATGCGACCGTGGAGATTTTGGCGCCACTGTTCGGAAACCGGTTCAATCGGGTGCTCGACGTCGTTTCCAGCGCGGTGCTGCTGGCCGTCGCGATCCTGCTGACCTGGAGACATTGGCTCGGCACGCTGGACAAGATGTCCTACGCCGAATCGACCATGATCCTGCAAATGCCGGTCTGGTGGGGCTACATGGCCGCGGCGCTCGCCGCCTGCGTCTTCGTCTTCATTTGCGCCTTCTGCCTGTTGCGCTCCCTGGTCGAGCTCGCCCAGAACCGGCATATCGACACCATGGGGGCAGTGCATTGACCGCATTCGAAATCGGACTTTGGTCCTTCCCGGTACTGCTCGCCCTGATTTTCCTGCGCATGCCGATCGGCTTGTCGATGCTGGTCGTCGGCATTGGCGGAAACTGGCTGCTCAACGGTTCGCCGAACATGATGTTCGGACAGTTGAAGAATCTGACCTACGGCATTTTCTCCACCCACTCCTATTCGATCGTGCCGCTCTTCCTGCTCATGGGGCAGTTCGCCTCGGTCGGCGGCATGTCGCGGGCCTTGTTCAAGGCCGCGGAAGCCTGGCTCGGCCATCGCAAGGGCGGTGTCGCCATGGCCGCGATCGGCGCATGCGCGGGGTTCGGTGCGATCTGCGGCTCTTCGCTGGCGACCGCCGCCACCATGGCGCAGGTGGCGCTGCCCGAACTGCGCCGCTACGGCTATTCGCCCGCGCTGGCGACCGGCACGCTGGCCGCGGGCGGAACGCTCGGCATCCTAATTCCGCCGTCGATCATACTGGTCCTCTACGCCATCCTCGCCGAGCAGAACATCGCCAAGCTCTTTGCCGCCGCCTTCATCCCGGGCATCCTGGCGGCGATCGGCTACATGATCGCGATTTCGATCTATGTGCGCGTCTTTCCCGGCTCCAGCGGCTTGCGCGAGCGTCTGCCCTATCTTGAGCGCTTTCAGGCCCTGCTCGACGTCTGGCCGGTATTGCTGATCTTCCTTGCCGTGGTCGGCGGCATCTATACGGGCCTGTTCACGCCCACCGAGGCCGCGGCCATCGGCGCGGCGGGAACCGGGCTCGTCGCCTGGCTGAATGGCGGCCTGACGCGAAAGACCTTCCTGGAGTCGATCCTGGCGACTGCGGCATCGACCGGGATGATCTTCTTCATCGTGCTCGGCGCCAGCGTCTTCAACGGCTTCCTGGCGCTCTCGCAGGTGCCGCAGATTTCCGCGGAGTTCGTCGCCGAGCAGGCCTACAATCCCTGGCTCGTCCTCACGGCCGTGCTTGTGCTTTATCTGGTCTTCGGATGCGTCATGGATTCGTTGTCCATGATCCTGCTGACGGTCCCGATCTTCTTTCCGATCATGTCGGGCCTCGATTTCGGCCTCGGGCCTGAGGATTTCGCGCTCTGGTTCGGAATTCTGGTGCTGATCGTGGTGGAGGTCGGGTTGATCACCCCGCCGGTGGGCATGAACCTGTTCGTCATCAATTCGATGGCCAAGGACATTCCGATCATCCAGACCTTCCGGGGCGTATTTCCATTCGTGATGACCGATCTGATCCGGGTGGCGATCCTGACCGCCTTCCCGGCGATCACCCTGTTCGCGGTGCGGCTGTTTTACTGACCGCCTGCCTACCGGGTCCTTGGTCCGCGCGCGCCTGCCTCGACCGTGCGCACGAAACGGGCGATCTCATCGGCGACCCGCTGGCCATGCGTGTGGATCACCCAATGATCGCCGTCTTCGATCTCCACCACGGTAAGATCGGGCGCGAAGCGTGAAAGGCCCTGGCGCGAGGATGCGCGCAACGCCGTGTCCCTTGCGCCCCAGATCAGCAGATGCGGCGCGCGCACGGTCAGCCGGTCGGGACTGGCGTCCATCAGCGGCGCGGCGGGAACCGGTTCGCCAGGCGCCGGCACGATGATCGGCGAGGCGCGATACCAGTTCAGCATGGCGTTGAGCCGTCCCGGTCGCGACCAGGCCTTGCGATAGCCGGCCCGGTCGTGATCGCTCAGCCAGGCCGTGTCGGAGAATTTTTCCAGCATGCCGAAGGTGCGACGGAAATCATCCTCCGACATGCGCTCGGCGGAATTTTCATTGCGCAGAAAATGGAAATACTGGCTTGCCTTCTGCTGCTCGGGATCCTCGATGATCGCGCGCTGGAAGGGCGCCGGGTGCACGCCGTTGACGATGATCAGTCCGCGAATGCGCTCCGGCACGTTGATCGCCGCCGCATAGGCGACCGACGCGCCCCAATCATGCCCCGCCAGGAAGAGCTTCCGGTTGCCGAGCAGGTTGGAGCTGAGGGCGAGCATGTCCGACACCAGCTTCTTGGCCGAATAGTCGCTGACCCGCGCGGGCGCATCGGACAGATTGTAGCCGCGCTGGTCGGGCGCGATCAGCAGGAATTCCTCGGACAGGCGCTCGAGCACCGGCGTCCAGGCCGCCCAGTACTCGGGAAAGCCGTGCAGGAACAGGATCGGCGTGCGTGGGTCGTCCAACTGACCGTCGGGCAATTCGGCGCGCGCATTGTGCACGAAATGCAGGCGCACCTCGCCGCAATTCGTGTAGCTGGAGCGGAAACCGTTCGGCAGGTCTTCGGAGAGTTCGGGCAAGCTCAATCGTCCTGTATCCTTGGCGGCGTCGCGCGCGGGCAAATCATATCAGCCGATCCGGTTGCGTTCGATGGCCAGATGCTCGAACTTTCGCGCTCCGGCGACGGCGAGGTCGCCGGTGACGGCCTCTTTCCAGCGATGGCCGACAATTGCGCCGGTTCTGAAGCCGCTGATCACATTATCCGCGATGACGGTGTTGCCGGCCCCCTCCACAACGCTGACCGCCATGCCCGTATCGGCCTTGCGGATCACGTTGGAACTGGCCACCACGTCGCGCAGATACGGTCCCCATCCCAGATTGATGCCGAAGCCTTCGGCGTTCTCGATCACATTTCCGGTGATGGTGGTATCGGCCTCGGCGGAGATGCCGATCCCGAAAAACTGTTCGCCCGCGCCATAGGGCGCGCTGGCGTGCAAATTGCGCACCAGATTGTTGGCGCAGACCGCCATGCGCCCGCCCTGCATGAAATTGGCCAGGGAAATGCCGATGGCCGCGCCGTCCACGACATTGCCGGAGATCATCGCGCCGGTGAACTCGAACTCCGAATAGATCGCCGTTTCCCCCGATCGCAGGCAGCTATTGCCATTGATCTGGACATTGTTGCCGGAATTGGAGCGGATCGCGGAAAAGGCGCAATCGGCGATCTGATTGTTGGCGATCATCACTGAATCGGCTCGAAACACGTTGATGCCGTTGCCCCATTGTCCTGTGCCGCCATGTTGGGCGCCAATGTTGAAGATACGGTTTCCCGAGACGATGGTTCCATCCTCGCCGGCTTGCCAGCGATGCACCAGGATGCCGCCATTCGAGCAGGCGGTCACTTCATTGCCGGTGATGGAGAAGCCGCGATTCTCCAAAGCATAGATGCCGCAATCGCCGCGCGCGCCCGAGACCGTGGTGCGATCGATGCGCCCCTTGGAGCGCTCCACCTGCAGGCCGTTGGCGGTGCTTCCCACGATCCGGCAGTTATCGATGACTACATGTTCGCAATTGGTGATGCGTAGCGCCGCTTTGGCGTAATCCTCCAGCCCGCGATTTGCCCCGTCCAGCGTCAGTCCCGAAATTTCGATATGCGTGGCGTTTTCCGAGATCAGGAAATGGCCGCCTCCCGAATAGACCAGTTGCGAGGCGCCGGGCGTTCCGACCAGCCGGACCCGCGCCGGCAGGACGATGTTGGAGACGTGAAATATCCCGGGCGGAATGTGCAGCGGACGGTCGTCCTGCGCCGCCGCCTCGAGCGCTTCCTGCAGCAGGCGGCTCTGATCGTCCGGTGCTCCGGGAATGAGACCCGATTCGCCGGCGCCCGCCGTCCCGCGCAGATCGGCAAGGCTGAAGAGTTCGCGCGCCTGCGCCGGAGCCGCCACCGCCAGCGCCGGCAGGCCGGCCAGGGCGGCGATCAATCCCCTGCGGGAGCGGTCGGTGACTTCGTGTGCCATTTCTGCGCACCTCTTTCCTGCCGGCTGCATCTCTCGGTAGTTGGGGGCAGGAAACATGCCAGGCGGGATTTGCCGGGATTGTCCCGAAACGGCACATGGCTTTGCGGAAGAATTTGCGTGGTCCCGGCGCACTGCCTATAACTCGCCGGTGTGATCTGTCATTCGCCGACAGGGCGAAACCCCGCGGGAGAACCGGATGCTTAGGGACGACGCAATTTATCTCGGCACGAGCCGGCATCCCGACGACGCGATCAACAAGCCGGAATATCTGGAACTCAAGCTTGCCAATCGACACGGGCTGATCACCGGGGCGACGGGCACGGGCAAGACCGTCTCGTTGCAGATTCTCGCAGAAGGGTTTTCCAATGCCGGCGTTCCCGTGTTTTGCGCCGATGTGAAGGGCGATCTTTCGGGCCTTGCGGCAAAGGGCGAGATGAAGGACTTCCTCGCCGCGCGCGCCAAAACGATCGGCTTCGACGATTACGAGCTTCAGGAATTTCCGGTCATCTTCTGGGACCTGTTCGGCGAGAAGGGGCATCCCATCCGCGCGACGATCTCGGAAATGGGACCGCTGTTGCTGTCGCAATTGATGGATCTTTCCGAGGCTCAGGAAGGCGTGCTCAACATCGCCTTCAAGCTGGCCGATGACGAGGGCATGTTGCTGCTCGATCTGAAGGATCTGCGCGCGCTGCTGATCGATATCGGCGAGCGGGCAAAGGAAATCAGCGGGACCTACGGCCTGGTTTCGACCCAGTCCATCGGGGCCATCCAGCGTCAATTGCTGATCCTGGAACAGCAGGGCGGCGAGAATTTCTTTGCCGAACCGGCCCTTCAGATACCCGATCTGATGCGCACCACGCGCGATGGGCGCGGGGCGATTTCGGTGCTTGCCGCCGACAAGCTGATGTCCTCGCCCCGGCTGTATTCCACCTTTTTGCTCTGGCTGCTGTCGGAACTCTTCGAGCAATTGCCCGAGATCGGCGACCCCGAGCGTCCGCGACTGGTCTTCTTCTTCGACGAGGCGCATCTGCTCTTCGACAATGCGCCCAAGGCGGTGGTCGAGAAGGTGGAGCAGGTTGTGAAACTGATCCGCTCCAAGGGCGTCGGCGTCTTCTTTGTCACGCAGAACCCGCTGGATGTGCCCGACAGTGTGCTCGCGCAGCTCGGCAATCGGGTGCAGCACGCGCTGCGCGCCTATACGCCGCGCGAACAGAAGGCGGTGAAGACAGCCGCCGAGACTTTCCGGCCCAACCCTGATTTTGACGCCGAAGACGTGATCAAGACGCTCGGCGTGGGCGAGGCGCTGGTCTCGACCCTGGAGAAGAAGGGAGTTCCGTCGGTTGTCGAGCGCACGCTGATGCGTCCGCCTGCGTCCCGCCTCGGGCCGATCACCGATTCCGAGCGCAAGGCCGTGATGGCCGTCAGCCCCGTGGCCGCCCAGTACGATCAGACGATCGATCGCGAATCGGCCTTCGAGGTGCTCAAGAAACGCGCCGAAGAGGCCGCCCATGCCGAGGAATTGCAGCAGCAGCGCGAAGAGCGGGGCGATGCCGGGCGGACCCGCACGCGCACCGGCTTCCAGCTTCCTGATTTCGGCGATTCGCGCTCGTCACGCTCGAGCCGCGACGACGACCGCCGCACGCGCGCGCCGCGGCGCACGACGACGCGACGCAGCAGCCGCCAGACCGTGACGGAGGCGGCGATCAAATCCGTGACCCGGTCGATCGCCTCCTCGCTCGGCCGCGCCCTGGTTCGCGGCATCCTTGGAAGCCTCAAGAAGGGCTTTTGAGGTTCTTTTTCAGGTGCTCGGCGCTCGGTCTACTGGGCGATGATGTCCCTGTCGGCAAGCCAGGCGAGCAGCGTGTCAGCGGCCTCCTCGGCGCTCATCGAAGTGGTGTCGAGCCGGATCTCCGGCGCCTCCGGCTCCTCATAGGGCGAATCGATGCCCGTGAAATTGCGGATCTGCCCGGCGCGGGCCTTGGCGTAAAGGCCTTTCACGTCTCGCGCCTCCGCCACGGCGAGCGGCGTGCTGACATGAACCTCGATGAATTCGCCGGCGCCCAGCATTTCCCGCGCCATGCGGCGTTCGGAGCGGAAGGGCGATATGAACGAGAACAGCGTGATGAGCCCCGCATCCACCATCAGCCGCGAGACCTCCGCGACGCGGCGGATGTTCTCCACGCGGTCGGCATCGGTGAAGCCCAGATCCTTGTTGAGGCCATGGCGGACATTGTCGCCGTCCAGGAGATAGGTGTGGCGGCCTGCGGCGGCGAGCTTCTTTTCCAGAATGTTGGCGATGGTCGATTTTCCCGAGCCCGAAAGCCCGGTGAACCACAGCACCGCCGGCTTCTGGCCCTTCATCGCCGCGCGCGCCGCCTTGTCCATGTCCATTGCCTGCCAGTGGATATTGGCTGAGCGGCGCAGCGCGAAATGGATCAGGCCCCTTCCGATGGTCGCGTTGGTCAGACGGTCGATCAGGATGAACCCGCCCGTATCGCGATTGACTTCATAGGCGTCGAAGGCGATTCGCCGGTCGAGAGCGATGTTGCAAACCCCGATCTCGTTCAGATCGAGCTTGGTCGCCGCCACATGCTCGAGCGTATTGACGTTCACCCGGTATTTTGGCGCAGTGATCGTTGCCTGGGCCGTGGTGGCGCCGATCTTCAGCAGATAGGGGCGCCCGGGCAGCATCGCCTCGTCGGCCATCCACAGGATCGTCGTCTCGAACTGGTTGGCTACCTCGGCGGGCGCGCTCGCCGCGGAGATCACATCGCCGCGGGAAATGTCGATCTCGTCTTCGAGCGTCAGCGTGACCGACTGGCCGGAAACCGCTTCATCCAGGTCGCCGTCGGAGGTCACGATGCGTTTCACGGCCGATTCGCGGCCCGAAGGCTGGACCCGGACCCGCGCGCCGGTCTGGATCGACCCGCCGGAAACCTGTCCGCTGAAGCCGCGGAAATCGGCATTCGGCCGGTTGACCCATTGCACCGGAAGGCGGAACGGGGCGGCGGCATCGCGTTCGCCGGTCTGGACGGTTTCCAGATGCGCGAGCAGGGCAGGGCCGCGATACCAGTCCATCGAAGAGCCGCGGTCGATGATGTTGTCGCCCTTGAGCGCCGAAACCGGGATAGACACGATGTCGAACGGCTCCTGGCCTTCCTTGCCGAGCTGCCGGGCGAAGGCGCGATAATCGGCGTCGATGCGCTCGAAAACCTCGCGCGAATAGCCGACCAGATCCATCTTGTTGATCGCCAGAACGACATTCCGGATGCC
>JAUIBM010000078.1 GCA_030428345.1 Alphaproteobacteria bacterium
GGGGCAAACGCATCGGCATGATCTTCCAGGACCCGATGACCTCGCTCAATCCGGTCCACAGGGTCGGCTTCCAGATTGCCGAGGTGTTGCGCGAGCATCGCGGCCTGAGCCGGCGCCAGGCCCGCGCCCGGGCGATGGAACTCATTGACCTGGTCCGCATCCCGGACCCGCGCCGAAGGCTCGATGCCTATCCGCACGAGCTGTCCGGCGGCATGCGCCAGCGCGTGATGATTGCCATGGCGCTCGCTTGCGAGCCCGAACTTCTGATCGCCGATGAGCCGACAACGGCGCTGGATGTCACCGTGCAGGCGCAGATCATGGCGTTGATCGATGAGCTTCGCCGCGAACTGGGAATGAGCGTGGTGCTGATCACCCACGATCTCGGCGTTGTCGCTTCCGTCGCCGACCGGCTGGCCGTGATGTATGCTGGCCGGATTGTCGAGGAGGGACCCATCGAGGCGGTCCTCAAGAGCCCGTCGCACGGTTACACCGCCGGCCTTCTGCGCTCTCTTCCCTCCGAAAGCAGGTCGCACCTGCAAAGACTGCAGGAAATCCCCGGCAGTGTTCCGCGGCTTGGCCGGGCAGCCAGCAACTGCGCCTTCTCGCCGCGCTGCGCCTTCGCCGGCGCCGAATGCGCCGAGGCCGTTCCCGGTGTCTTCGATCTGGGTGACGGGCACCGTGTTCGTTGCTTCCACCACGAGGCGGTCGCCGCCGAGATGGCCGGCAATCCGATTGTGAGGGCATGGCAATGAGCGGCGCTCTCCTCGAAGCCCGCGGCGTTTTGCGTACTTTCGGCGTCGGCCGCGACCTGCTCGGTCGCCCCCGCCATCACGTCCGCGCGCTCGATCAGGTCGATCTGCATCTGGCAAGGGGCGAGACGCTCGGCCTGGTGGGCGAATCCGGTTGCGGAAAGTCGACGCTTTCCCGCATCCTGCTTGCGCTGGAAAAACCGACGGCAGGTTCGGTAACTTTCAACGGCGAGGACCTCTCCTCGCTTTCCGCGCCTGAACTGCGCAAGCGCCGCCGTCATCTGCAGATGATCTTCCAGGATCCCTATGCTTCGCTCAACCCGCGCCGGGTGGTCCGCGACAGCATCGCAGAGCCGCTGCACAACTTCACGGATTTCGGGACGCAAGAGATCGCGGCCAGGGTCGATGCCGTTGCCGGCGATGTAGGGCTCAGCCCTCATCATCTCGACCGTTTCCCGCATGAACTCTCCGGTGGTCAGTGCCAGCGTGTCGGCCTTGCCCGCGCCATCGCGCCAGAGCCCGACCTGATCATTGCCGACGAACCGGTTTCCGCGCTCGATGTGTCCATCCAGGCCCAGAACCTCAACCTGATGATGGACATCAAGGCCCGGATGGGACTGGCGATGATCTTCGTGTCGCACGACCTCTCCGTCGTCGCCCATGTCTCCGACCGGGTCGCCGTCATGTATCTCGGTCGCATCGTCGAGACAGGCCCTACACCTGCTGTATTCGCCGCGCCGCGCCATCCCTACACGCAGATGCTGCTCAGTTCGCTCCCGCACCCGTTGCCCCAGTCGCGCAATCGACGTCCGCAGGTGACCGGCGAATTGCCGAGCCCGATCTCGCCGCCGTCGGGATGCCATTTCCGCACCCGCTGTCCGCTTGCCACCGCTCAATGCGCCTCCGGGCAGCCGCTCCTGGTGGAGCATTTTCCAAACCACAAGGTCGCCTGCCACCGGGTAAGCGATACCGCGCAGCCGGCCGGAGAACTCTTGCCGCATGAGTGAACCAATCGTCCTCATCCCCGGTCTTCAGTCGGATGGCACCTCCTGGCTCAGCCTCTATCTCAGGCTCGTCCGGCGCCATCCGATAACGATCCCCATGGGCCACCAGCGTGCGCCCAGCATCGGGGAGATGGGACGGCGGATCATCGAACAATGCCCGCAGCGCTTCCATCTCGTCGGCTGGTCGATGGGTGGCTACATCGCCTTCGAACTGCTCCGCCGTTTTCCCGAGAGACTTCTGAGCCTGACACTGATCGCCACTACCGCCGAGCCGGAATCGGAAGCTTCCCGGGTTCGCCGCGAAGAGGCGCTGGCACTGGCGCGCCAGGAAGGCGTGCGCGTCTACCAGACCCGCAATCTGGAAAACTGCCTCTTCGACCCCGCCTCGGTCGATCCGGGCGTGCTGGAGGCGATCCTGCAATCCTCCGAAGCTCTGGGGCTTTCCGCGCTCGAGATCCAGACGGCTGCGATCATTGAAAGGCCGGATTCACGGCCCGACCTGGCGCATTGTCCGTGCCCGGTGCTGATTGTCGCCGGCCGGGACGACGCGGTGATACCCGCAGAAAAGTCGCGGGACATGCATGCCCTGCTGCCGGGTTCGACCTATGTCGAGATCGAACGCTGCGGCCATTGCCCGCCGCTCGAGCAGCCCGACAGGCTGTTCGGCGTTCTGGGCGACTGGTTCTCGCGAACCGAGCACGCGATGGCGAAACCGATTGCCCCCGTGCTGGAGGGAAACACCCCATGAGCTGTCTGATCGGGATCGATGTCGGCACGGGAAGTGCGCGAGCGGGGGTATTCGCCGGCACAGGCGCTTTGCTTGCAAGTGTATCGGCGCCGATCCGGATCTGGCACCCCAAGCCTGATTTCGCGCAGCAGAGCTCCGCCGATATCTGGGGGGCGATTTCCCGCTCGGTGAAGCAGGCGGTGCGCGAAGCGGGTGTCGCCGCGAAGGACATTTCCGGCCTCGGCTTCGACGCGACGTGCTCGATGGTTGTCGCCGGTCGCCAAGGCGAAGCGCTCTCGGTCGATCCCGAAGGGGCTGACGGGCAGGACATCATCGTCTGGATGGATCACCGGGCGCTTGAGGACGCCGAACACATCAACCGTGTCGGAGGGGCCCCGCTCAACCATGTCGGCGGCTGCATATCGCCCGAAATGCAGATGCCCAAGCTGCGTTGGCTGAAGCGCAACATGCCCGGGGTCTTCGCCGCGGCCCACAGCTTTTGGGACCTGCCGGACTGGCTGGTTCATCGGGCGACCGGCAGCAATGCGCGATCGCTTTGCTCCGCCGTGTGCAAATGGACCTATCTCGGCCATCGCGGCAGGAATGGCGAGGGATGGGGTGACGACTTCATTACGGCGATCGGCCTGAATGAGCTCGCCGGCGGCGGGCATGCGCTGCTCGGCACGGAATTCCTGGCTCCGGGCCAGCATGCCGGCGGCCTGAGCGAGCGCGCCGCGGAGGAACTTGGACTGCTGCCCGGAACCCCCGTCGGAGCAAGCCTGATCGATGCCTATGCCGGCGCGCTCGGAACGCTTGCGGCAGGTCACGGCGCACCCGCAGGGCGGCTGGCGGTGATCGCAGGCACCTCCACATGCCATATCGGCGTGACCGGCGAGCCGGCCTTCGTGCCTGGCGTCTGGGGACCGTACTTCGGCGCGCTCGTCGCGGGCCTCTGGGCCAATGAGGGCGGCCAGTCTGCCGCCGGCGCCCTGATCGACGCGGTGCTGGCACGCCATGCCGCCACGGCCGAACTGCGCCGCGAGGCCGGGGCCGGGGGCACAACGATCTTCGCTCTTCTGGAACGCCGCCTTGAAGAGATGGCCGGGGAAACCGCGACCCTGACCGCTCGCCGCCATGTCTTGCCGGATTTCCACGGAAACCGGTCGCCGCTGGCCGAGCCATGGCGCCTGGGTGGTGTTACCGGCCTGTCGCTGGAGACGGGTTGCGACGATCTCGCGCTCGACTATCTGGCCGCCATCCAGAGCCTCGGCTACGGCACGCGGCATATCCTCGAGGTCATGCGAGGGGCCGGAATGGCAGTCGATACGCTGGTCGTTTCCGGCGGTCTGGCGCGAAACGGGCTCTTTGTTCGGGAAATGGCCGACATCTGCGACTGCCCCGTCATCGTGCCAGAGACGCCCGAACCGGTGCTGCTGGGGGCCGCGATGCTGGGCGCCGTGGCCTACGGGCGCTACCCCGACACCAATGCGGCGATGGTGGCAATGGCCTGCGCAGGGACCGCAATCGAACCGAGAGGCGGAGAAATCGCGGCCTATCACGACCGGAAATACGCGGTCCATCGGCGCATGCAGCAGGATTTTGCAGCGATCGAGGAGATCATGAAGGGAACGCATCGATGAAAATCGGTCTGGTCGCGAGCGGCGACCTGCGCGAGAGCGCGAACGTCACCTGCTGGCCGGCGCAGCGCGCGATGGAAGAAAAGCTCGCCGCCGTGCTGGCCGGTCTCGGCCACGAACTGGTGCGCCAGCATCCGGTCAAGCCGGGCGGCCACGGCTTCATCGCCAGCCAGCGCGAGGGAATGGACATCTTCGCCCGAATGGACCCGGACCTGCCGCTGATCGTGGCGGAAGCGGTCTGGCAATATTCCCACCACGTGCTCCCCGGCCTTTCCAGCCACAAGGGACCGATCCTGACGCTCGCCAACTGGTCCGGCGAATGGCCGGGTCTCGTGGGCATGCTCAATCTCAATGGCTCGCTGACAAAGGCCGGCATCGGCTATTCGACGCTGTGGAGCGAGACTTTCGAGGATGCGTTCTTCCGCTCGAGACTCGCCGAATGGCTGGAAACGGGCCGCATCGTCCATGACGTATCGCATGTCAGCGCGTTGGACGCGATCGATCTGTCCGCCGCCGACAGGGAACTCGTCGATCGCCTCGCAGCCCGGATTCGCCGCGACAAGGTCATTCTCGGCGTTTTCGATGAGGGTTGCATGGGCATGTATAATGCCATCATCCCGGACGAGTTGCTGATGCGCATGGGCGTGTTCAAGGAACGCCTGTCCCAGTCGGCATTGTACCACGCCACTAGGCAGGTCCCCGATAACGAGGCGACGGCTGTCTATCACTGGTTTCGCGACAAGGGCCTGAGATTCCATCTGGGGCAGGATGGCGCGAGCGAACTCACCGAGGCGCAAGTCCTCGACCAGTGCCGCATGTATGTCGCCGCCGTCCGTCTTGCCGACGATTTCGGGTGCGATGCGATCGGTATCCAGTACCAGCAGGGCCTGAAGGACCTGCTGCCGGCCTCCGATCTGGTGGAAGGCACGCTCAACAATGCCGACCGTCCGCCCGTTGCCCGCGCCGACGGTTCCGTGATCCGCGCCGGCGCGCCTGTCCCGCATTTCAACGAAGTGGACGAATGCGCCGGCCTCGACGCCGTCCTGATCAATCGCGTGCACTCCGCTCTTGGCGAGCCGGTCGAAACCACGCTGCACGACCTGCGCTGGGGGGACGTAGACCGAACCGGCGGGCGTGACGATTTCGTCTGGGTTTTCGAGATTTCCGGTGCGGCTCCTCCCGAGCACCATGAGGGCGGCTGGTCAGGCAGCGAAAGCTACCGCCAGCCGCCCATGTATTTCCCTGCGGGTGGGGGCACTTTGAAGGGCTATGCGAAACCCGGTCCGATCGTCTGGAGCCGGATTTATGTCGAAGGCGGCAAGCTGAAGATGGATATCGGCCTCGGCGAGGCGGTCTCGCTTTCGGCGGAGGAAACCGAGCGCCGTTCACGGGCGACCACCCATGAATGGCCGATCATGCACGGGGTGCTCAAGGGCGTCACCCGCGACCAGATGATGGCGCGCCACAAGGCCAATCACATCCAGGTGGTCTATGCCGGCAGCGCGGCGAATGCCGAGCGGTGTCTGCTTGTGCGCGCGGCGTTGGCCGGAGAATTGGGAATAGAGGTATATCGGGCCGGCGTTGAGCCGATTGAATAGACTGGTGTCGCGAACGGGACCCGGAAATGCGCGCGGGCGCCATCGAGCCGCGCATTCCGGGGCTGGAGAAGGGCTCCTGCTTCCCAGGCCTCCTGGCGTCGGGACGAATGGCCGGGAAGGCCAGACGGTCGTCAGCCCGCAGGCCTTTGTGCAGGCCATCTCGACGCGCTCTGTCGACGGCCTGGTCACGGCTGTGGGCATGAGCGGCACCTCGAAAAGCCAGGTTCGGCCGGCGCGTGAAACGGCACGCGCCGGCCGCCTCTCGAAAAAGCTGGCGGGGCCGTCTATATGGAGGCTTAAAAACGATATCGGAACGACATGGTCAGCATCAAAACCCCCTCCCAGGCGCGCCTCTGGCATGACAGGCTGTCGCCTTCGCTGGCCGACTTCGAACGCCTGGCGGCCGAAGCCTATGCCGAATTGCCGGAAGGCTTTCGCGCGCTCACCGGCGACGTGCTGATTCGCGTCAGCGAGTTTCCCGAAGAAGACGTGCTCGACGATCTGGCGATGGAGACGCCCTTCGACCTGCTCGGACTGTTCGAGGGACGCGGCGTCGCGGAAAAATGGAACCCGGGAACCGGGGAATGGCCGAATCGCATCACGCTGTTTCGCCGGGCGATCCTCGACTACTGGGCAGAGAACGAAGAGACGCTCGGCGACATTGTGACACATGTGCTCGTGCACGAGCTCGGCCACCATTTCGGCCTGTCCGACGAGGACATGGAGCGGATCGAGGCAGACGCCCGCTGACGCGCCCGAAAGCCGGCCGCCCTCAATATTCCGACAACTTCTTTCCTGGATCGTAGTCTTCCTGCGTCTGCTTGATGACCGCCTGGCCGCAGCGCATCTCGCCGGTCTTGGCGTCGAAGGCGTAGCTTGGCGCACCATGCAGCGCCCAGCCCTGCGACAGGGCTTTCGTCACGCTGTGGCAGAAGCTGGAATCGTCGGGTCCGGTCAGAAATCGGTAGATCGTGGTCATTCTCGTCTCGTCCTTCATGCGCCCCGGCGCGCCGGGCTGGATCATATTCCCAAAAAGCTGGTCGACTTTCCGAATAGAAATACGCTTGAAAACAGATCGCTGGGCCGAGTCTCGCGACCTCGTGTTCGCGAAAACCCCTCTAGCGATCGAACAGGCTCCGGCTTTCCAGCAATCTTTGGGCGGCGTCAAGATGCAGTCGCTCGACCATCTCGCCGTCGATCTGGATCGCGCCCTTGGCGGCGTTTTCCGCCAGCGCGAATGCCGTGACAATGGCTTCGGCGCGGGCGAACTCCTGCTCCGAAGGCGAGAATGCAACGTTCGCGGTCTGTATCTGAGCGGGATGTATCAGGGTCTTGCCGTCGAAGCCGAGATCGGCCGCCTGTTCGCATTCCGCCGTAAAGCCGGCCTCATTCCTGAAGTCGTTGTAGACCCCGTCGAGTATGGCGAGGCCATGCGTCCGCGCCGCCAGCACAACGGCCATGAACCAGGGCAGCATGGCGGCGCGGCCGGAGCGCATCGGCACGCCGGTCGATTTCGCCAGGTCATTGGGTCCGAGCACCAGCGCGGCAAGGCGCGGCCCGCCGGCGGCGATCGCGGCAATGTCGAGAATGGCGCGCGGGGTTTCGATCATCGCCCACAGGCGGGCGGGCGAGCCGGCGGCGTCCAGCCGGGCGGCGACTTCCGCGAGCACGCGTGGGTCTTCCAGCTTGGGCAGCAGGATTGCGTCGGGCGAACAGGCGAGGGCGGCGGCAAGATCGCCTTCGAATTCGGGCGTCTCGCGCGAGGAAACCCGCACGATCCGCTCCCGCGTCCCGAAATCGCCGCTCGCTACCAGCGTCCGGAGGTTTTCGCGCGCCGCTTCCTGCGCCTCGCCGGCGACGGAATCCTCAAGGTCGAAGATCAGGCAGTCGCAGGCAAGCGACGGCGCCTTGGCGAGCGCGCGCTCATTGGAAGCGGGCATGAACAATACGGAGCGGCGCGGCCGCCAATTCGGATAGGCAATCATCATGGTGGATGTTCTCGCCCGGTTTGCGGGCGGCGCGCAAGGGGTGCTTGCAAGCGGCTTGAAAGAGGATAGCGTCGGGTTCATGACAGCACATTCCACCCAGGAAGCCGCACAGGGAGCGGGCCGGCAAGCGCCTCGATCGCGCCGGTTCGGCGTGGTGATCGTCGGCGGCGCGATCATGGGCGCGGCGGCGGCGTATTTCCTGCGCGAGGAAGGCTATGAGGGTTCGATCGCGGTCGTTGAGCGCGACACCGGCTTCGCACATGCGGCGACGGCGCTCTCTGCCGCCGGCATCCGGCAGCAATTCTCGCTCGCCGAGAACATCCGCCTGTCGAAGGCGTCGCTCGAGTTCTATCGCGGCTTCGAGGCGCGGTTCGGCGTATCCGCCGGCCTGCACGAGCAGGGCTACCTCCTGCTCGCGCCGCCGTCGGGCCTGGCGGTGCTGCAGGCAAATCACGCAATCCAGCGGGCCGAGGGATGCGATATCGTGCTGGAAGGGCCGGGCGCGCTCACGGCCCGCCATCCCTGGCTGTCGGCCGACGGCATCGCGGCGGGAGCGACGGGGCTTTCGGGCGAGGGCTGGTTCGATCCGTGGAGCGTGCTCGGCGCGCTGCGCGGCGCCAACCGGACCCGCAATGTGACGGAGATTTCCGGGGAAGTCGTCGCCGTCTCGGTCCTGCATAACCGGATCGATGCCGTGACGCTCGCCGATGGCGCGATTCTTTCCTGCGAGAGCCTGCTCATTGCCGCCGGTCCCAATTCCGGCCGGGTGGCGGCCATGGCCGGCGTCGACCTGCCGGTGGAGCCGCGCAAGCGCAGCGTGTTCCGCTTCCGATGCCCCGAGCCGCCGCAGGCCGTGCCGCTGACGGTCGACATCACCGGCGTATGGGTGCGGCCGGAGGGGGACGGCTTCATTTGCGGATGGTCGCCACCCTCCACGCAGGACGGTCCGGCCGATCCGGGCGATTTCGAACCCGACCACGCCTTGTTCGAGGAAGTGATCTGGCCCGCCCTTGCCGAACGCGTGCCGGCATTCGAACGGCTTCGTCTCGCCGGGATGTGGGTCGGGCATTACGACTACAACGCCTTCGACCAGAACGCGGTGATCGGGCCGCACCCGGCGCTGGATAACCTGCATTTTCTTACCGGCTTTTCCGGCCATGGGGTGCAGCAGGCCCCGGCCGCGGGGCGCGCGGCGGCCGAACACATCGTCCACGGCCGGTTTCGGACACTCGATTGCGCGCCGTTCGGTTTCGCCCGCCTCGCGCGGGGCGAACCCTTCGCCGAGCGAAACGTCATCTGACGGCAAGGGGCGACAGGGTCTCGACCGTCGCGCCGGATTGGGTTACATCCGGTCGCATCTTCGATATCGGGTGCTTGAACCATGCTGAAATTCGACACGCTTACCTCCGTCGCCGCGCCGCTGCCGATCATCAACATCGACACCGACATGATCATTCCCAAGGACTATCTGAAGACGATCCAGCGCACCGGGCTGGGCAAGGGTCTGTTCTCGGAGATGCGCTACGACGAGAGCGGCGCGGAAAACCCGGATTTCGTGCTCAACCAGCCACAATACCGCAATTCGCAGATCCTG
>JAUIBM010000650.1 GCA_030428345.1 Alphaproteobacteria bacterium
AGAAGTATCCCGATCTAAACGATGAGGATCAGGAAGCGGTGCGTCAGCACGCGATCGCCGCTCTCAATCTGACTCAACAGGCAAAGCAGTTGTCGTTTGGAGCGGACGCGTCTGACCCCAAGGCGAACACGGCGTTGATTGATGGCGTGCGCAGGTTTGCGATGGACGTGCGCGAGCTCGATATCGACCTGATTGATCGCATCAACCCCTTTGGTCAGGCCTATTCGATCCTCGCCAAGACCATGAGCGAAGAGAGCCTGAAGCAGGTGGCCGCCGTGATCGGGGCCAAGCGTGTCAATCTGACGCCGGAGGAAGCGCGGGAGCTGGCGAAGCGCGCCCTCAGGTTCAAGCAGGAGCGAGGACGGCTGCCGTCGATCACCTCACCCGACGCTTGGGAAAAGCGCATGGCCGAGGGAATAGCGTTCCTCGCCCGGATGAAGGCGGAGGCTGCCAATGGCTAGGCATGGGGCCAAGGGATTCACCGAAGAGGACGACGCGCTTCTGGCCGAGCTCGGCGTCGATGTCGAGCCGAAGAGTGAGGCGAGCCGGACGCCTCGCGAAGAACGGATCATCGCCGGTTTCGAGGAAATTCAGCGTTTCGCCGCAGAGCACGGCCGCGCGCCCCAGCATGGCGAGGACCGCGACATTTTCGAGCGACTTTATGCCGTACGGCTCGATCGCCTGCGGGAACAGGCCGATTGCCGCGTGATCATTGATGCCCTGGACCATCAGGGCCTTCTGGCCGGTGGCGCCCCTGGCCCCGTCGGCGTTCCGCAGGACATGGACGACGATGAGCTGCTGGCGCAGCTCGGGCTGCAGGATACCGCCCCCGGCGATATAACCGATTTACGGCACGTGCGTTCGGCAGCCGAAAAGCGCGCCGCGGAGGAGATCGCCAACCGCCAGCAGTGCATGGACTTTGATGACTTCAAGCCGCTGTTCGACCAGGTTCAGAAGGAACTGAGCGCCGGCCTGCGGCAAACCCGGCGCTTTGAGCGCAAGTCGGAAATCGCGCCCGGCCGGTTCTACATACTTGGTGGCCAGAAAGCCTATGTCGCGTCAATGGAGCAGCCGAGCGTCAACGAGCACGGCAATGTCGACGCCCGGCTCCGGGTGATCTTCGACAACGGTACCGAGAGCAACCTTCTCATGCGGTCGCTTCAAAAGGCGTTGCAGCAGGACCCGGCCGGGCGGCGGATCATGGAGCAATCAGCTGGCCCGCTGTTCACCGATCAAAATGAGGAAGGGGACGAGGCCAGCGGGATCGTCTATGTCCTGCGCAGCAAGTCAGACCATCCGACAGTCGCGGCGCACCGCGACGTGCTGCACAAGATTGGCGTGACCGGAGGAGACGTTGCTCGCCGCCTTGCCAATGCGAAGTTCGACCCGACTTTCCTGATGGCCGATGTAGAGGTCGTTGCCACTTACGAATTGTTCAACGTCAGCCGCACCCGGCTTGAGAAGCTGATTCATCGTATCTTTGGCAAGGCGCGCCTCGACATCGAGATCAAGGACCGCTTCGGGCAGCCAGTCATCCCGCGCGAATGGTTCCTTGCGCCGCTGTTCGTGATCGACGAAGCAATTGGGAAGATCCGAGATGGGACGATCACCGGACACATCTACGACCCAGAGGCTGCCGCACTCAGGAAATCTGCCGATTAGAGGCATTTCGGGTGTTGCACTCCAGCCGTGAAACGCGGAACACTTGCCCAGGCTCGTATTTTGAGTGATGCAGGAAAAGATCCGGCGTCTTTCGAAAGTTCAAGTCCTGTCCTGCACCATCCGCAAGTTTCAACGATACCAATCAGATCGTTGAGCCTGAACGCAGCTTGCCGCCGCCACTGACCTGAGCCCCGACTTCCCTCCAGTTGT
>JAUIBM010000079.1 GCA_030428345.1 Alphaproteobacteria bacterium
TACGCCGCCGAGGCCCGCGAAAAGCTGCTCCGGCGCACCCCGCTCGGCGTCGTGCTGGCGATCTCGCCATGGAACTTCCCGCTGGCGATCTTCACCGGGCAGATCGCCGGGGCTCTCGTCGCCGGCAACACCGTCGTCGCCAAGCCCGCCGAACAGACCCCGCTGATCGCGGCCCGCGCCGCCGCCCTCCTTGGCGAGGCCGGCCTGCCCGAAGGCGTGCTGGAACTTGTCCAGGGCGACGGCGCATCGGTGGGGCCGACGCTGACCGGAGACAAGCGGTTAGCCGGCGTTGTATTTACCGGATCGACCGAGACGGCCCGCGCGATCGAGCGGTCGATGGCGGCCGACGGCAACGCTTCGGCGCCGCTGATCGCCGAGACGGGCGGCCTCAACGCCATGATCGTCGATTCGACCGCGCTTGCGGAACAGGCGGTGCGCGACATCCTCGCCTCCTCCTTCCAGAGCGCCGGCCAGCGTTGCTCGGCGCTGCGCATCCTCTTCCTGCAGCGCGACGTCGCGCTGCATGTCCTGGAGATGCTGCAGGGCGCGGCGCGCGAATTGTTCATCGGCGATCCCTGGGACCCGGCGAGCGATGTCGGGCCGGTGATCGACGACGCCGCTCGCAAGACGATCCTCGACCACTGCCAGGCCCTGACCGACCAGGGGAGGCTGTTGTTCCGCCTCGATTTGCCGGATGAGCTCGACATGGGAAAATTCGTTGCGCCCGCAGCCTTCCGCCTCGATTCTATGGCCGACCTCAAGCGCGAGATTTTCGGCCCGGTGCTGCATGTCGTGACCTTCGAGGCCGGGGAGATCGACGCGCTGGTCGACAGCATCAACGCCGCCGGCTACGGATTGACGCTCGGCGTGCACAGCCGCATCGACACGCGGGTCGACCGCATCTGCGAGCGCGCCGAGATCGGCAACATCTATGTGAACCGCAACCAGATCGGCGCGGTCGTCGGCGTCCAGCCCTTCGGCGGCGAAGGGCTCTCGGGAACCGGGCCGAAGGCCGGCGGTCCGCACTACCTGACCCGGTTCACCCGCGCCGCCGCACCAGAACTTCCCGATCCCGCGCCGCGTCTTCTCAGCGGCCCTACGGGCGAGCGCAATTCCTATGCGATGGAGCCGCGCGGGCTGGTCGCCTGCCTCGGCCCGGGCGAAGCGGCGCAGGCGCTGCAGGCAACCCTCGCCCGCAAGGCCGGAAATCGCGTCATGACCGCCCTGCCAGGAACGGCGGAATTCGACGCGGCGCTGGCCGGCGACGCAATCGATGTCGCCATGGTCGATGGCGCGATGCCGGCGGAGTGGCGAAGGGCGTTGGCGGACAAGCCGGGCAGGCGCGTACCGGTCGTCGCCAGCGACGGTGAACTGGCGATGCTCTATTCGGAGTGGAGCGTCAGCGAGGACACCACCGCCTCGGGCGGCAATGCCTCCCTGCTATCGGCCGTCTCCTGAGACGCTTGCCCCCGAACCGGAGCCGGCATAGGACTGCGCCATGGGTGCATTCTGCCGGGTCTTTCGCCGCGTCCTTCTCGCCGCCGCCGCCTGGGCGCATCGCGCGACGCTCGCGGCCTGCCTGCTGGCGCTGGCGCTGGCCGGTTCGGCGCAACTGGCGTCGGTGGTGCTGCGCTACGGCTTCGGCCTGGGCTATCTCTGGCTCAACGACCTCGCCGCCTGGTCGTTCGCGACGCTGATCATCCTCTCATTGCCCGTGGCGCTCGCCCTCGACGCCAATGTGCGGGTCGACATCCTGCGGGCGCGACAGGGCGCGCGCGGCAGGGCGGCGTTCGACCGCCTCGCCATCGCGCTGCTGCTCGCCCCTCTGTTCGTCCTCCTGTTGTGGGCGCTCCTGCCGCAGATCGCGATGTCGTGGCGGATCGGCGAATCCTCCGGCCAGATCGGCGGGCTGCCCTTCTATTTTCTCATACGCTCACTGCCCGCGCTCGCCGCCGGACTGATGCTGCTACAAGGCGCGGCGCGGTTCGTCGCGCCCGCCGCGACGACGCAAAGCGAGACGCGCCCATGAGCGCGGCGCTGCTTGCCTGCATGATCCTGGCCCTGTTCGCAGCGCTGCTTTCCGGCGTGCCGGCCATGCTGGCGATCGGCGGCGTGCCGCTGCTCTTCGCGCTCGCCGCCATTCCCTTCGGCATGTTCGACCCCGCCCTGCTTCACGCCTTCGCCGTCCGGGTGCAGGGCGTCATGGAAAACGGACCGCTCGCGGCCATCCCTTTATTCGTGCTGATGGGCGCGATCCTCGACCGCTCCGGGCTTTCGGCGCGCATGCTGGCGGCCATTGCCGGGCTGGCGGGCGGCTCGCCGCGCCGGCTGGCCCTGGCGGTGCTCGGGGTTTCGGCGCTGCTGGCCGCGACAACCGGGGTGGTGGGCGCGACCATCGTCATGCTGGCGACCGTGGCCCTGCCGGGCATGCTGCGCGCCGGGGTCGACCGGCGGGCTGCGAGCGGGCTCGTCGCCGCCTCCGGAACGCTCGGACAGCTTGTCCCCCCATCGATCCTGCTGATCCTGCTGGCGGACCAGATTTCCAACGCCGCGGCCGAGGCGGCGCGCCGGGCCGGCAATTTCGGCGCAAGCCCGGTCGCGATCAGCGATCTGTTCGCCGCCTGCGTCGGCCCCGGCCTGCTGCTGATCGGGCTTTACGCGCTGTGGATCGTCTATGCGCTGCCGCGGGAAGCGAACGGAGGCGAACTGCTCCGCGCCCGTTACAAAGCCGGCAAACTATTGGCCGCATTCGCGTCGCCGCTCGTGCTCATCGCCTGCGTGCTCGGATCGATCCTGGCCGGAATCGCCACCCCGACCGAGGCGGCTGGCGCCGGCGCCGCCGGGGCGCTGGTTCTGGCGGCGCTTTCCACCAATCGCCCGCCCCTCGCCCGAATGCTGCTGGAAGGCGGTCTCGACACCGTGCGCCTCACCGGCGTCGTCTTCTCGATCGTCGTCGCCGCCTCGATGTTCGCGCTGGTGTTTCGCGGCTTCGGCGGCGACGTCATGATCGAGGACGCGCTGAGGGCCCTGCCGGGCGAGGCGGGTGCGGCGCTGCTCGTCGTGCTGGCGGCGGTGTTCATTCTCGGCTTCATGCTCGAATTCATCGAGATCGTGATGATCGTCGTGCCGGTGGCGGGGCCGGTGCTGTTCGCGCTCGGGGTAGACCCGCTCTGGTTCGCGGTCCTGCTGGCGCTCAACCTGCAGACCTCGTTCCTGACGCCGCCCTTCGGCCTGGCGTTGTTCTATTTCCGCGCCGCCGCGCCCGCCGACCTGTCGACCGCCACGCTGTATCGCGGCGTCGTTCCCTATGTTGGCCTTCAATTGCTGGCGCTTTTCCTGGTCTGGCTCGTTCCGGCGCTCGCCACCTGGTTGCCGCGGCAATTGCTTTGACGGCTAATGAGCGACAAATATTCAGGCCGATTTCGCGTGTCGGCCGGCGTCGGCGCCGTAATAGTCGAGATAGCGCGAGTTGATGTTGGCGACCGGCAGGATCACCAGCACGTCGGTGGTGCCGAACCGGCGGTCGATCACGGCTTGACGTCCGAATTGCGCGCCCAGCCGCAGATAGCCCTTGATCAGCGGCGGCAGGGCGTGCAGCGCGCGCTTGGCGTTGATGGCCTCGGCCGGCAGCAAATCCATCGCGACCTTCTCGCGTCCGCGCGCCGCCACGTTCCAGCCTTCGCCGGGGCTGGCGTGATGGAACAGGAACGACAGGGGCTCGGCAAGCACGCTGGGATCGGTGCCGTGGAACGAGGCGCATCCGATCATCACGTCGATCCTGTTGGCAAGGACATAGGCCCAGGTGCCGTGCCACAGCAATTCGATGGTGCGGCGGGTGCGCCATTCGGGGAGCACGCAGGAGCGGCCCAGTTCCATGAAATTGAGAGCGGGGTGGCGCGCCATCAGCGGCGCGACGTCAAACTCCGACTGGGTGTAGAACGGCCGTCGCGCCAAGCGGGCGATCTCGGCGCGCAGGAATCGATAGGTACCGACGATCCGCTCCCCCCCGCCGGCGCGTTCGATCACCAGCAGATGGTCGCAGACCGCATCCCAACCATCCTTGTCGCGGCCGAGCAGGCGGGTGATCGGACTCGGCGCCGCGGACATTTCCCGAAAGAAGACATCATAGCGCAGGCCCTGCGCCTCGCGGATCTCGCTCTTCGTGCGCGCCAGGCGCGTCTCCAGCGTACCCAGCCGTCCGAGCACGGGCGCGGCGGGGTCGAGCGGATTTCTGGCGCGGAAATAGCGGCCGCCCCCATGCGTCGCGAAGCGGACGAAAGAGGGACGGCGGATGGCGGTCTGCGGCTGGATCTCAGGCATGGCGAACTGGATGGCTACCCCCGCGCCGGAAGCACCGGCGGAATGCATTCTCGATCGCCGTCATTGGCACGAAATCAAGACAATTTCGTAACACCGTCCGTCAGGTCGGCCATCGAGGCAGGATCGGGCAGGGCGGACAGTACGCCGACAAGCTCGGCCGGCGCAACCGGCTTGACCAGGAAGCCGTCGCTGCCGGCGCGGGCCGATTTCTCGCGGGCGCTGGCCTGCTGGTCCGCGGAAAGGGTGAGGATCCTCGCCCGCGCCAGCCCCTCGCGCCTTTCGAGCCGGCGGATCGCGCGAATCGCCGCGATCCCGTCGGTTCCAGGCATGTGCATGTCCATGAGGACGAGGTCGAACGGCTTGCCGCCACTCGCCCGCGCCGCGAACGCGGACAGTGCCTGGCGGCCGTCGCCGACCACCGTCACCGCCTGGCCGGCGCGCTCCAGAACCGTCCTCGCCAGCAGAGCGTTGATGGCATTGTCCTCGGCGATCAGGATTTCGAAGCGCCGCGGATGGGGTCCGGGCAGTTCGGGCCTTGCCTCCCCCGCCGCGCCCGAACCGACGGACGCGGACTGGCGTTCCGCCAGCAGCCTGACCAGCGAGGCGCGCCGAACCGGGCGCACGAGATAACCGTCGAAGCCACCGCCGAGATAGTCCGGCAGACCGGCGCGCTCGGACGGGCGCAAAAGCACGGCGCAAAAGGGCACGGCACAAGAGGGAATGGCGCCGGTATCGGCCGCGCCATGTGCCGTCAGTTGCGCGAGCGCCTGGCGCACATCGCCAAGGTCGGAGGGATCGAGGATCAGCGCGGTGAACTCCCGGCCCGATCGCGCCGGGTCTCGCATCGCTTCCCCGGCTTGCGGGAGCGAACGGCAGACCATCGCCTCGCCACCCGCCTCCACGATGGTGGCGGCGATCGCTTCGGCCTCGACCTCGCCGGTCGAGACCACAAGCACGCGATGTCCGCAAAGCTCGGCCCCGGTCCCTTGCGCGGCCGACTCGGCCACCGGGACCCTTATGGAAAAGCGGAATTCGGCCCATTTGCCGGGTTCCGACCGCACCTCGATCTCGCCCCCGAGCCGCTGGATGATCGCGCGGGAAATCGCCAGGCCCAGCCCAGCCCCGCCATGCCGGCGGGTGGAGGCCGAATCGAGCTGGACGAACTCCTCGAATATCTTCTGCAGGCTCTCCGCCGCAATGCCGGGGCCGGTGTCGCGCACGGCGAATTCGAGGACCGCCTCGCCTTCGCTCGCGCTCTGCGCCCGCAGGCTGAGCAGGACCCCGCCCCTGTCGGTGAACTTGATGGCGTTGCCGACCAGATTGACCAGCACCTGACGCAGACGGCCGGCGTCGCCCGTCGCCAAGCGCGGCGTCTGCGGGGAAACGGTCGCGGCGATCGCGATTCCCTTCTCGAAGGCGCGCGAGGACAGCAATTCGCACACCTCCTCGACAATGCGGGCCGGATCGAAGGCCTCGCTGCGCAATTCGAACCGTCCGGCCTCGATCGCGGTGATGTCCAGCATGTCCTCGATCAGGGCGAGGAGGGCGGCTCCAGACGACTCTATGGCCGAGTTATAAGTTGCCTGTTCTTGCGTAAGGCCGGTCTCGCGCAGCAGGCCGGACATGCCCAGTATGCCGTTGAGGGGCGTCCGCATCTCATGGCTGGCGGTGGCAAGGAAACGCGACTTGGAGCGGTTGGCCTGCTCGGCGCGATTGCGCGCTTCCTGCAGCGCCCTCACCGTCAGCTTGTGGTCCGTGATGTCGCGCGCAACCGATCGCCGGGCGGTGCGGCCGCTCGATTCGTCGCGCATCGGCAGATCAATCCAGCGGAACCAGCGCGGCCCCGAGGGGGTGGCGATGCACAATTCGCGCACCAGGCCGGCCGGGTTCCCGCCAGCGTCCAGGCCTCCGGTCTCCGCCAGGGCGACGTCCTCCAGGACCTCCAGTTCGAGCGGCTTGCCGATCAGGGCGGCCGCCTCCGTTTCGAGCAGCCTGCCGAGGGCGGAGTTGGCGAACAGGACCCTGCCCTCGCTGTCGCGATGAACGACCACGTCGCCAAAGGCTTCGGCAAGGCCGCGATAAAGCTCCTCGCTCTCCCGCAATTCCCACGCCAGGTCGGACTGCCGCTCGATTTCGCCGGTCAGACGCAGCCGCTCGCGCCTAGCCGCCGCCTGTTCGCGGCCCAGCAGCAGCCAGAGGCGCCAGATCGGCAGCAGAGCGCAGGCCGTGGCGAGGGCCGGCAGCGCAGCGACCAGCCCATAGGTCCACAGGCCGAACAGCGCCAGCGTGCCGACCGCCGCCGCCGTGAGCACCGTTCCGAACGCGATCGCCGAGATCCAGGCGACCGGCAGTCCCGGAAAGCGCGTTACCGGCTGCCCCGGACCCGCAAGCGGCGGCGCGCTATGCTGTTCCAGCCCCTGCAGAGCCCCGGCCGGAAAGGCGGTGCGCCCGCCCGGCTGTTCTTCCCGGGAGAGATTTCCCGCTGGCCGGTCCGGCATATCGCCCTTCCGGCGGTGTTTCGCCCGATGCGTCATGGTGATCCCGTCGCGGCAGCGCCGGACGCCATGCGCGCCGGCTCCATGCGGGACCCTAGCAGGCAGGCCTTTCGGAATTGTTGCCGCGATGCGCGCAACCCGTCGCATGCCGGTTCACGCCGCAGCCGCCAGGCGCTCGCCGGCGATGCGATAGGCGATGGCCTCGGCAATGTGCACCCGCCCGACCGCCTCGGCCTCGTCCAGATCGGCAATGGTGCGCGCCACCTTGAGGATGCGATGATAGGCGCGGGCGGAAAAGCGCATCGATTCGGCCGCATCGCGCAGCAACTGGGCCCCGGCCGGATCGGGCGCGGCGATGGTCTCGATCAGCGGATTGGAGGCGACCGCATTGACCAGGCAGGTCGAGCCGGCCTCGCGAAACCGCTCGGCCTGTATCTCGCGCGCCCTCGCCACCCGCCGCGCGACGGCTGCGCTCGCCTCGCCCGGCGACGGCGTCATCAGATCGGCGGCGGAGACCGCCGGCACGTCGACTCGCAGGTCGATGCGGTCGAGAAACGGGCCCGAAAGCCGGGCCTGATAGTCGCTGGCGCAGCGCGCGCCGCGCCGGCAGCTGTGGCCCGGCTCGCCGGCCATTCCGCAACGGCAGGGATTCATCGCCGCGACGAGCTGGAAGCGGGAGGGGTAGGTGACGCGATGATTGGCGCGCACGATCAGCGCCTCGCCCGCCTCCAGCGGCTGGCGCAGGGAATCGAGCACCTGCGGCGAGAACTCCGGCAATTCGTCGAGGAACAGCACGCCGTTATGCGCCAGCGATACCTCGCCCGGCCGCGCCCGGATGCCGCCGCCGACCATCGCCGCCATCGAGGCGGAGTGATGCGGGGCGCGAAACGGCCGACGGTCCGAAAGCCGCCCGTCCGCCAATTCCCCCGCAATGGAAGCGACCATGGAGACTTCCAGCAGTTCGCGCGGGGCGAGCGGGGGAAGGATGCCCGGCAGGCGCGCGGCCAGCATGGACTTGCCGGAGCCGGGCGGGCCGACCATCAGGAGGTTGTGCCCACCGGCCGCCGCGATCTCGAGCGCGCGCTTGGCGGTTTCCTGGCCCTTGATGTCGGCAAGGTCGGGCAGGGCGTTGCCGATCTGGCGCACCGCGGGCGCGGGCCGGGACAGCACCTGCGTGCCGCGAAAGTGATTGGCCAGCCCGATCAGGCTCTGCGGGGCGACGATCGCCATCTCCGCGTCCGCCCATGCCGCCTCGCTGCCGCATTCGGCGGGGCAGATGATGCCCTTGCCCATGGCGTTCGCGCCCATGGCCGCCGGCAGCGCGCCGGCGACCGGCGTGAGGGTTCCGTCCAGCGACAGCTCCCCGATGACGACGAATTCATCCAGCATGTCGGCGGGCACGGCGCCAAGCGCCGCCATCAGGCCGAGCGCGATCGGCAGGTCGTAATGGCTTCCCTCCTTGGGAAGATCGGCCGGCGCGAGGTTGATGGTGACGCGCTTGTGCGGGATCGAAAGCCCGGAGGCATGCAAAGCGGCGCTAACACGCTCGCGACTCTCCGCCACCGCCTTGTCCGGAAGCCCGACGATGCTGATGCCGGTCTTGCCGGGCTGTATCATCACCTGCACGTCCACCGGCACCGCCTCGATGCCGTGAAACGCTACCGTCTTGACCCTTGCAACCATCGCACCGCCCCTCGCCAGGGTCGGGATGCCGCCTTCTCTCGCCCTGCGGTTGCAACTCTAGCAAATCCGATGCTTCAATCAAGAACAAAAAAAGAACGGCGGTCGGTTTCGAATCAGGCAATTGCGTGACGACCGGCAAGTTGCTTCATGGAATCATCATGTTTGCAAGTCGCAGTCTGTGGATAATGTGTGGACAAGGAGCAATTTGAACGGGTGTCCGGGCGGCAGCTGTACGCGGTTTGTTTTCCTAACGTACCCGCGCCGGGGCGGCGGCGAACGGGCCGATCGCCGGTAGTATGGGCCCTTCATTTTCCTGTCACTGCGGGAACGTAATTCAACTATCATGGACGCCACGCGAAACGCGCAGCGACCCTTTTCTTCGGATGGAGCAAGCCATGCAAGACCGCAACACCCTGCAACTTCGGGATTTCGCCAGGGAACTGGCCAGCGGGCGCGGGGCGCTCACCCGTCGCACTTTCCTGGGCGGCGTCGCCGCCGGCGCCTCGCTGGTGTTCGTCCACCCCTTCTCGGCGCATGCGGCGACCAACCAGGCGCATCTTCGCATCATGGAGACCACCGACATCCACGTCGCGGTGCTTCCCTATGACTATTACGGCGACAAGCCGAACGACACGATGGGCCTGGCGCGCACCGCCTCGATCATCGACGGCTTCCGCAAGGAAGCGACCAACACCATGCTGATCGACAATGGCGACTTCCTGCAGGGCAATCCGATGGGCGACTGGATCGCCTATGAGCGCGGCATGAAGGACGGCGACATGCATCCGGTCGTCAAGG
>JAUIBM010000080.1 GCA_030428345.1 Alphaproteobacteria bacterium
GCCTCGCCGCCAGCCTCCACCAGCTGCTTCACATAGGCGGCGGCTGAAAACGCCGCCACATAGGCCGAGGCCTCCATGAGCTGGCGGAACCGGTCCGCATCCCCGCCCTCCAGCACGGAAGAGGCGTTGCGCTGGTGTAGGGCGTCGAGCCCCGTCTGGCGGCTGAACAGGTCGGCCACCGCCAGCGCCACGGCAACCGCGCGCCGCGTCTTGAAGAGTGCATTGTGCTGGGTCGGCGACAACATGCTGTCGCCGGGCGTTACCTGCGACAGCGTCTTTGCGAATTCGACTTCCCGGCTGGCGCGCATGCCGGCGGTGGAGACGGTCGAAACGAAGCGCCGCCTCGTGCCGGCGATCTCCGTGCCGCTCTCGCGCGAGGCCGCCTCCAGCACCGTGAAGCGGGTGACCAGGCTTTGCGCCGTGGCCAGATGCTTGGCGATGTCTTCTTCCCGAAGCGCCGTCAGTCCGACATCCATGCTCAAATGCTCCGCAATACCTGGTTTCCGGAAATGATGTGCGCCTCGTAGCCCGCGAAGATCGAATCGGCTTCGCCGGCGGCATAGATCGCCTGATAGGCTTCGTGCGGCACCAGCGCGTGACGCGAGAATGCGGAGACGCCCATGCGCACCGCCTCCAGATCGTCGGTGTTGATGAAATAGACATCGCGCGGCGGCTGGCTGGCCCACAGCCCCCATTTGCCGGGCTGCTCGTTCTGCGAATAGATTTCCTGCAGCGTCCAGGTCATCAGCCATTGATGCTCGGGCCGGCTGACCTTCTTGAGGATCTTGTCGACGGTCGCGCCATTGACCGTGATGTCGGCGTGATAGAACGGACCGAGCACGAAGCGGCGCACCTGCTTGGGATGCAGCGTGTCGAAATCCTTGTCCATATTGGTGGCGATGGTCGCCAGCGTCAGGCTGTAGGCGGAGTTCTTGTCGCAGAATTCGTCGAAGCGATGCGCCAGCGTCGGATTGAGCAGGCCCTCAACCGGCAGGGGGATTTCCACGCCTCTGGCGAGCTTGCCATCCGGCCCGACCAGCGCCTCGACCATTTCCTTGGAGGAATCCTCCAGCGACACGACATAGACCATCGGCAGATTGGCGACGCCGTCGTAATAGCCCCAATGCACGATGTAATAGGGCCGCTTCGTCTTGGGATTGACCGAGACGCGCACGGTTCGCGGCAGCACCAGAGGAGCGAAATGCTCGCCCCCCTCGACCGACGACAGATAGCGCCGCTCCGCCATGGTTCGCTGCAGGGCGGAAGGAAAGCTCTTCTTCGTGAGGATGAAATCCACCATTTCCCGGCGGATCGTGTCGTCGTCCGGGATCGCGGCAAGCCGCTTTTTTGCGTCGCGCCGGTCGTTTTCCAGCTCGATCACGTTCTGGAATACCGGAAATCCGCTCTCGGCCTGCGAAATGTTGAACCGGTCCGCGAAGGCGACCCGGTCCTCCCAGCTTCTCAGCGATCCGCGCAAACGGGTCAGGTATTCCGTCACCACCGCGCCCAGCAGGTCATGCTTGTAGAGCGGGCTTGAATCGTCGTTGAGATAGGTGTCGAGACCGTCGAGCGCCTGGCGCATCGCGTCGAAATAGCGTCCGACGGTCGTTACATCCGGTTTCATGCGAGAACCCGCGCTTCGTCCCGCAGCATCAGGACGAAACGTAGTTCGCCGAATTGTGCTTCTTCATCACCTCGTCGAAGCGGCGCGCGAAGGCCTCGTCGGCAAGCTTCTTGCGGCGCTGGATGTCCTTGGTGGAAAGCATGTTCTTCTCGTGCATTTCCAGCAGATCGCCGATATGGCTCTGCGCCGCCGCGCCGATGCCCGCCATGGTTTCCTCTGCGGCCGTATCGACCTTGTTGCCGAGGGTGTTGATCTTGTGCGCCACATCCTGCTGGGCGGCGGTCTTCAACGAGTCTTCCAGGGCCTTGTAGAGCACCACGCGCTGCTCGGTGTCGATCTCCAGCTTGTTGATCAGCGTCTGCTGCGCCGCAAGCTGGTTGTTGAGCGAATCGACGAAGGTCTGGAACATGGACGTGTAGCGTTCCAGCGTCTGGCTTTCGGCCAGCAATTCCTGCTCGCGCGCCTGCAGCTTGTTGTACTCGGTGGCGAGCGCCGAGCGTTCGCCTTCCAGTTCCGTGCGCTCGCCCTGGTCCGTCGCGGAGGCGATGCGGTTCTCGATGTCGAGAAGCATCGGATTGACTTCCTCGATGCGCTGCTGCGTCGCCTCGAGCGTGGCGGACGTGCCCTTGCGGCGTTCCAGAACGTTCTTCAGGCTGGTCTCGGACGCTGAATACCGCGCCTCGAGCGCCTGCTTCTGGCTCTTCAGGATGTTGACGATCCGGTCGGATTTGGCCAGCAATTCGGTCAGGTTGGAGGCGAGCGAGGTGTTGCGCACACGCTCGGAGCGCATGCGCTGCATGTTCTGCTTGGAGAAGACGCCGACGACCTTTTCCCAGGTGGAATAGCTCTTCATGCTCTCGAATTCGGAGCCGAACACGTTCGTCGCGTCCTCAAGGCCGATGATCAGGTCGGCGATGTTGCCCTCCATGACCTTCTGCTGCTTGAGAACATCGTCGATGCGGGCGTTCTCGATGTCGAAATCGATCTGCCCGATCGTCTCAGCCTTGGCGAACTTCTCCAGCATCATGCCCGATTGCTCGAGCTTGGACTTCATCTTCTCAACGGTCTGGCGGGTCTTTTCGATCTCCGCATCGAAATTCTGCATGCTTGCCATTCATCAGCTCCCGCAACGATCCGTTTCAGCCTCTTGGGCGCGGCGAATATAGGAAATTCAAGCGCCGTTTTGAAGCGAACCCGTTGAAGATTCGCCCCATTGTCCAAGTCTCATAGAACAACAGCGCCCGCGTTGATACGCGGGCGCTGGAAATCGGCAAAATCAACCGGAACAATGTTGGATATTACTGTCTGTAGGGACCGGCCGCCACCAGTTCGAGCTGGGCGACGCCTACCGCAAGATTGAACCCGCGCGAGGCCTCGACGCTGAGCGGCTGGAGGGCGAAGGACCGGCCGAAGCCGCCGACCAGCGCATTGGCGCCAATGCCGACGCCGAAGGAAGCGCCGGCGGAGAGACCGGCGTAATTGCCGGCAAGCGCTCCGGGAGCCGGATTCGGGGTGGCTACCGAGAACACGCCCCAGGCGATGTCGGAATAGCTGGTGGAACCCAGATCGATGCCGATGCGGCGGATTTCGCCGGTATAGCGCTCGATCGGACGGCCATCGACATTCTCGAAGATGCAGGAAAGGCGCCGGGACGAACTCAGGATGCGTCCAACGCCGCCGTCAACCTGGCAGGTCAGCAGGCCAAGCCTGATCGGCGCATCGGCGCGCGCGGCGGTGCCGGCCATGAGCAGCATTGCGCCGGAGAAAACGGCTGCGAGAAGCCGGGTGGAGAAATTGAAAGCCATGGGAACCCCCTTTGGAATGAATCTGTGAGGGCAAAACGCGCGGAACGCAGGACCGTTCCGACACCCGCCGCCCGCGTCAACCTGCGTAACCGCCGATTGGGTCACGAATGGGGCCGAACCTCGACCAGCCGGCGCGCCCTTACCGGCATCCAGCGCTCGATTTTTTCCACCACGCGGGCGGGCGTCAAAGGCTTGGCGAGATAGTCGTCGATCCCCGCCTCGACGCAGCGGCGCCATTCTTCCGCCAGCGGATTGGCGGTCAGGGCGACGATGGCGACCCGCCGGCCCGGCCTGCCGCGCTGCTCCGTCCGGCGAACCTGTCTGGCCGCGGAAAAGGCGTCGAGCGAGGGCGTCGCGAACTCCATGACATCCATGAAGATCAGCGCCGGGCGCTCCCGGCGAAACGCGCGCATGGCCGCGTCGACATTGTTGACGATGCGAAAGGAGAGATTCAACTCGGTGAAAACGCGCTCCAGAACCATCCGGTTGATCGCGTTGCCCTCGGCGGCGAGGATGCTGCCGACGAAGCCCGATCGTTGAGTCTGCATGCGTCATCCTCCACGTACGGAAAGGATCGCATGCGGGCGATCTTCCCGTTTGCTTGCACCGCGAACCTGTGCGCGGTCGGATTCGGATGTGGACATAAAATCACGAATATAGCCCGTTGTCTTGTGGGCGTCCTGCGGCCGGCCGAACAGAAAGCCCTGCCCGGCATGGCAGCCATAGCGCTTCAGGCTTTCGGCCTGCTTGATCTCCTCGATGCCCTCCGCAACCACCGTGAGTTCAAGTCCCGCGCACATTTCCAGGATCGCGCGCACGATGTGTTCGGCCGATTTGTCCTCTCCGATCGCCATGATGAAGGCCCGGTCGATCTTGACCTTGTCCAGCTTGAGTTCGCGCAGACGGCCCAGCGAGGACTGGCCGGTCCCGAAATCGTCCATCGAGATGCGGATGCCGGCATGATGCAGGTCGTCGATGATCATCGCCGCCGTCTCCGGGTCGGTCATCATCGCCGTTTCCGTGACCTCGATCTCCAGCCTTTGCGGGGCGAGGCCGGCCAGATCGATCAGCCGGATGATGTTCGAGGCGGTCGAGGGGTCGACGAGCTGAACGCTTGAAAGATTGACCGACAGGAACAAGTCCTCGGGCCAGTCGGCCGCCGCCCGCGCCGCCTGCAGAAGCAGCGAGTCGGTGAGTTGCGCGCCGATGCCGCGCTCCTCCGCCAGAGGAATGAAACGCGACGGGGAAATGAGGCCAAGCTCGGAATCGGTCCATCGCGCCAGCGCCTCGAAACCCAGCAACCGCCCGTCCTGCAGCGAGATGATCGGCTGGAAATGCGGCACCACCTCGTCATTGGCAACGGCGGAGCGCAGCGCCTGCTCTATCCGCGCGTCTTCGCGCACCAGCCCCTCCAATTCGTGCGAATAGATGGTCACGCGCCCGCGCCCCAGGCGCTTGGAGTGATACAGCGCCGTCTCGATGCAGGGCATGATCGTGTCGATGGTCTCGCCCGCATGCGGATAAAGCGCTACCCCGAAGGATCCGGACAGTCGCACCATGCGCCCCTCCAGGTCGAAGGGCGCGGCAAGCACATTGTGCAGCAGGCGTCCCTTTTCCTGCGCCCCGCGCTCATCGGCGACATTGGGGAAAATGAAGGCGAACTCGTCGCCGCCATAACGGCTGACGAAACCGTCGCCCTCAACGGCCGCCGCAAGGCGCGCGGCGCACTGCTTGATGATCTCGTTTCCGCCCGCATATCCGAAGAGATCGTTGATCGGCTTCATGCCGTCGAGATTCATCACCGCGATGGCGAACGGCGTGTCCTTTCCGCGCCGCGCATCGGCCAGCCGGGTGAACTTCTCGTGCATGCGCATCTGGTTGCCGAGCCCCGTCAACAGATCGGTATATGCAAGCGACAGCGCGCCGGAACCACCCTCCTGCGCGCCGCCGCCATCGCTTTCCATCGCGGCGAAGCGGCGCTCCGATCGCGCCATCGGGGCAAGCGCGTCCTCGGTGGCCATCGCCAGCTTCAGCGGCGCGGCAAGCTTGTTCCACATGAAAATAAGCAACGGCGCAAGGATGGCGACCGGAACGACGGCGAAGAGCGGCTTGGCGGCGCCGGGAAACATCACCTCGGCAAAGGCGATCACAAGCAGGCCGGCCAGGGAAAGCATGGCGGCAATGCGAAACGGAGTGGCGACTTCCCGCTCGAAACGGGTCGGCCGAACCGCCCTCTCGGCCCCGATGTGATCCTTCGCCTGCGTTGAAACGCTTGTCATTTTTTCATGCCCCATGCCCCAAACGCCATTCAGACCGCAAACTGTAAAGAAGATATTGAGACAATCGGTGGGGGGCGACAAACAACAGATATCGGACAATTGCCGCTGGGTCATTCAGACCGGATGGTTAATGCGGTGTTCATCCGACCTAATCGATTTGATCGGTCGTCGGTCGGGTCCGATCCGGCTTAATCCGCGCAGTCGGAGCGATCCGTCTCGGGCCGGGCCTTAAGCCTATCCGCCTTCTTCCGCGCCGTCGGCGTCGTCCGTCTCGGGCCGGGCGGATTTTCCCTTGAAGCCCTTGGCAAGCAGGTAGATCTCAACGGATCCATCGCGCGAGGCGGGCGGCTTGACGTGCTGCACGGTCCGGAAATTGCGCTTCATCAGGTTGAGCAATTCGCCCTCGGTCCCGCCCTGAAAGGTCTTGGTCAGGAAGTGACCGCCCGGCTTGAGCACCGTCAGGGCGAAGTCCAGCGCCACCTCCACCAGATACATGGTCCGCAGATGATCGGTCTGCCGGTGGCCGACGGTCGGGGCGGCCATGTCGGAAAGCACCAGATCGGGCGCATGGCCGCCCAGCGCCTCCATCAGCAGTGCGGGAGCGCTGGCGTCCAGGAAATCGAGTTGCAGGATGGCGGCGCCCGCGACAGGCGCCATTTCCAGATAGTCGATACCCACGACGCGGATGTCCTCGCCGGTCGAGCCGGTCCGCGCCACGCTGACCTGCGTCCAGCCGCCCGGGGCCGCGCCAAGGTCGATGACCCGCCCGCCGCGCGACAGGAGATGATGCCGGTCGTCGATCTCGATCAGCTTGTAGGCCGCGCGCGAGGCATATCCCTCCGCCTTGGCGCGCTTGACGTAGGGGTCGTTGAGCTGGCGCTCCAGCCAGAGCTTGGACGACAATTTGCGCCCCTTGGCCGTCTTCACCCGCGTGCGCAGGCTGCGCTCTTCCAGGCCGCGGCCGGAATTCTGCTTGCCGCCCGGCGCGCCGGTCTTTCCGCCACCCGGTTTCTTCATCGTACCGCTCCCGGCGAATGCTGGCCATTGTTGCGTTGCCGGCCGGGATATCGCCCATCACCCCAGACGCCCGCATCGTGCATGAGATCGTTCAGCATGCCTTCGCGCAACCCGCGATCGGCGACGCGCAGCCGCTGGCTCGGCCATACCCGCCGGATCGCCTCCAGGATCGCGCAACCGGCGAGCACCAGATCGGCGCGGTCGCGTCCGATGCAGGGATTGCGCGCCCGCCCCTCGAAATCCATCGCCAGGAGATCGGCCAGCACCCGGTCGATCTGCGTATCCTCCAGCCAGATGCCGTCGACCTTGCGCCGGTCGTATCGCGGCAGGCCCAGATGCACCCCGGCAATGGTCGTCACCGTGCCGGACGTTCCCAGCAGATGAGTTCTTCCCTTGCCCCATATGTCCGAAAGGCCCTCGCGCTGCTCGAATCCCTCCAGCAGTGCGCATACTTCGCCGATCATCGCCTCGAAGCCGGAAGGCGTGACCTCGCGGCCCCCGCCATGGCGCTCCGACAGGGTCACCACGCCGACGGGGAGCGACGTCCAACCGACGATCTGGCCCGAGATGCGCGCGCTGGCGGCGCTGCGGCGCACGAGCACCAGTTCGGTCGAGCCTCCGCCGATATCGAAGAGCACGGCCCCTTCCGCCTGCCGGTCCATCAGGACCCCGCATCCTTCCGCCGCCAGGCGCGCCTCCGTCTGACGGTCGATGATTTCCAGCTCGAGCCCGGTGACCGAGCGCACATTGGCGAGAAATTCCTCGCCGTTCTCGGCCCGGCGGCATGCCTCGGTCGCGATCAGCCGCTGCCCGGCAAGCGGATGCCCGCTCAATTTGCCCGCGCATACGTGCAGCGCCTCGATCGCCCGGCGCATCGCGTCGTCGTTCAGCCGCCCGGTCGCCGCCAGTCCCTCGCCAAGGCGCACGATGCGCGAGAAGGCGTCGACGACGCGGAAGCGGCCCGGCGCGTCTGGCGCCGCCACCAGCAGGCGGCAATTATTGGTGCCCAGGTCGAGCGCGGCGAAGACCCTGCGGCCCGACCGCTGGCCCCCGCGCTTGCGCGGCTGCGCCCGGATCGCGCTGTCTCGCTGCGCGGCGACGGCCGGATCGAAGCTCGCCTTGGGCGAGGGCTTGACCGGGGCACGCAAATAACGCTGGGCAGGATTGTCCTCGCCGGGTCGGCCGCCGGGCTTGCGCGCGCCGCCCTTTGCCGGCCTGAACTTGCCGGGCCGCCGGCCGGCCGAAGACGGCGTGTCGGCGTCCGCCCGCGCCGATTCGCCCGAATCGGCGGCAATTGTGGAGGCGGTCTGCCCGCCATCGTTCTTCTCGCGGGCCGCAGCCCCGTTCTGGGCCTGCTTGTTGCGCCGGCGTCTCTTGCGCCTGCGCGAAACCGGTTCACCCGGCTCGGACTCAGGCTTGGCCGACTCTGGCCTGGCCGGAGAAGCCGGCCGGGAACCGCGCGCGGTTTCGCCTCGCTCGTCCGCGACAACGGACTGGCTTGCCTGTGCAGAAGGGCTTTCCGCCCCGCTTCGGGCCTCAACGGCGCCGGGCGCACCACGCCCGTTCGTCTTGTTTCGTCCTGGCCTGCGCTTTCCGCGCTTCCTGCGGGCGGAGCCATCCCCCGGCGGACGCCCGCCTTTATGGGTGTTGCTCACGCCTGTAACTCCGCTTCCCGGCGACCTTTACGGTCGCATGGCGCATCTCACCGCAAAGCGGGCGCCGGGGCAGCATTCTTGATTGCGTTGCCACAAGGCTAACATCGCCCACTGGCTTAACCAAGCGCATTCTGTGCGATCGGGGCGCCAAGCGCTGTTGCGTCTGCCGGCCGACCCCGCTATACACTCGCGCAATACCGGCGGGCACGAACCTGCGCGCCGGGCGCCGCGCTCCGTTTCCGGGCCGGCCGCACCGCTTGGCCGACTTGGGCCGGGATGGGGAATAGGTTAACGGTAGACCAGCGGACTCTGACTCCGTTAGTCCAGGTTCGAATCCTGGTTCCCCAGCCAACCACCCTCTACAAATTGGCTTTTCCAGTTTCGCTGGCAGATAGCTGCGTGGTTTCCGTGGACTAGCAGGTGCGCCACGAAACAGAGACTGCAACGTGGGCCCCAAATCGGCGGTGACTCGCCGAAAGTCTCAGTCGGCTATTTCGGGGCTGACAGTTTGCGAACGGCGCATCGGCAAAGCATCGCTGAACCGCGATATTCGGATGACCATTCGTATCGTGAAAGATAGGCATTTTCAGCGGGTCGCGACGATGCGACGCTGAGTCTGCCAGTCGGACGGCAGCGGATTTTGACCAAGCCACTTGGCGGTCAGTCCGATTGGCTGATCACCTTGCGTGATCGATTTGACGATATCAGGCGCAAGGAATGCGAGGTCGATCACCTGGAGGATGCGGCGCTTCGAAAGGTCTTCCGATGCGGCGATTTCCTCGAAGGTTTGACCCTGCTTGAGCGCTTCGAAGTATTGATGCGCCTTGGCGATATTGCGGATGAGGATTTCATCGACGGCTCTGGTCTGGCCGCTTCCGATGATCAGCCTGGTCTCGACAC